>NZ_JAVKEW010000197.1:0-63620 GCF_040226375.1 Coleofasciculus sp. G2-EDA-02
TTAAAAGCTTTGTTACGGGGTCTCAAGCCCTAAGATTTTTAGCTTGGTTTTCGCTTGCGTTCATTATAACACAACAAAACCTGGACAAAATATCCAACAATGTCCAAAAGTGTCCAGCTTTTTAGTTACAGTTACTTCCCCCTTCCTGAATTCATCGACTCCGATTGGGTCAAGGAATTGACAATCCGTCCATACTTCGGTGAATTCTGGATTGACTGGGTGATTGACGACGGCAAAGAACCCATAGAAAGTAATCCGCATCTGGATTACAGCCAAGTTTGGGGATTTGACCACGGCGGTACTAATTGGCTAACCGGAGTATCAACCCAGGGAAAAAGCCTAATCATTGACGGGCGCAAACTCAAATCAATGAATCAGGGGTATTGCAGATTGGTTGCAAAGTACAAGCAGGGGAAGTCTGATTTTTACTGGGATGCCAATCTAGACCGAGTACAGCGCAAGCGTAACAATCAAATGCGGGATGCCATCAATAAAGCCGCTCGGTTCATAGTTAACCGATGCTTGGCTGATGGCATAGGTAATTTGGTCATTGGTTGGAACGAGAAACAGAAGAATGCCCCTAGCATGGGCAAGCGTGGAAATCAGAATTTTGTACCCATTCCTACGGGCAGGCTGATTGAGCGCCTTAAGCAGCTCTGTCCTGAGTACGGAATCATTCTCACGGTGACTGAGGAAGCATACACTTCAAAAGCGTCTTACCTAGATGGTGACACCTTGCCGAAACACGGTGAAAAACCCGAAGGTTGGGAACCATCAGGCAAACGGGTAAAACGTGGGTTGTATAGAACCTCTAGCGGTCAATTGATTAACGCAGATTGCAACGGTGCTGCGAATATCATTAGAAAAGTAGCCACACAGCTAGGACTCAACCTAGCCAAGGTGGGCATGGGCAGCTTGACACTGCCAAAACGATATGACCTGTTCATTAACCTGACTCGATCATACCGCGAGAAATGTTACGCGCTGTGCTTTCAAGCCAGCGCGTAACATCCGCTCTCCAATCCCCTCTCTTTTAAGGAGGGGAGATGTCAAACGCGAATAATCAGTTCTAGATGTCTTGGCTACCAACGATTTAGCCGAGCCGTAGGGATACGAAGCGTCTTCTAGGAAGGAGTCAGGTATCGCTGCATTACATTAAACCGATTTGTTGGAGAATGCCTTGCCCTGTGAGGTATTCGGTTGCGATACCGATGATGAAACCCAGCATCGCCAAGCGACCATTCCAGGTTTCAGCAAATGAGGTGAAGCCAAACTTTGTTTGTTGTTCTTGCATAACTATTCCCTCTACATACCCTTTGGTGTACGTTTTCGCCTTGTCCAATTACCCGTCTTTTGCCATTACATTAAGCCGAGTTGTTGGAGAATGCCTTGACCTGTGAGTAATTCGGTGGCGATACCGATGACGAAACCCAGCATCGCCAAGCGACCATTCCAGGTTTCAGCAAATGAGGTAAAGCCAAACTTTGTTTCTTGTTCTTGCATGAGTGGTGTCTCCTGTATCTGTCTCTGTAATAAAATTTAACGTACTTTTTCTAAAACCGCAACATTTCTTTAGATTCATTAGCCACACAATCTGCTATGGATATGATTGATTTTGCTTATGTAGAGACGTGCCATGGCGCGTCTAGGATCAGGGGAAGACAAGTGAAGGGTTAAGCGTAAGCCCCGACACCCGCCCGGAGTTCAAACTCCGGGCTAAAAGCTTAAGTCCATTAAAATGGACTAACACTAGAGATGCATTCGTCTTTAGACGACTGCAAGCTTTTGGTTTCTTGGGTTTCACCCCAAGGCGGTTGGTGAGACTGGTGCAAGATGTAAGTTCAAACAGGTTCAAAAAACGAGCGATCGCGCACAACTGTGATCATGAAAATCCCTTTCATTCTCCCATTCAACACTGAAAACGTCGGTCGAGGCAGGTTGAGTCACATCGAGGTAGGAAAAAACACGATAAAAGTCAAACCCGCCCCTACATTCGTCAACACGGAAAACTTGGGTTGGGGTGGGTTGAGTCACATCGGCGTAGAAAAAAACACGATAAGAGTCAAACCCGCCCCTACATTCTGGAAAACCCTTGTCTTGGTGATTTCCCTCGTCATGACTCAAGGGTTCACCAACGCCACCCATGGGGCTAACCCCCAACAATTGGAACAGCTAAAGACAACCAATACTTGTCCTCAATGTGACTTAACCGATGCTGATTTAAGCAATGCTAATCTTCAACAGGCAGATTTGAGCGGTGCTAACTTAAAAGGAGCAATCCTAACGGGGGCTAACTTAAAGGGAGCAAATCTCAGCAACGCCGAATTGAACGGTGCTAAATTGGCTGGGGCAAATTTAGCGAGGGCGAATTTGAGGGAGGCGAAACTGGCGTTAAGAGAACGGGATGCGAATAACCCCTTACCCTCTCAGGTCGAACCCGATAATCTCTACAATACTCTATCCTGGCTGGGCTATTTTCCCGCATTTATTGCCAATTGGTATGAAGCCGTGGTCACTGATTTGCGCGATGCTAACCTGCAGGGGGCTGACTTGTATCGGGCTAACCTGAATGGGGCGCTACTGACTCGTGTTAATCTCCAAGAGGCTCAACTCGACTACGCTAGCTTAGTCAGCACGCACTTACAGGAAGCTACACTCACTAAAGCGAACTTAGTCAGTGCAGATCTACGCAATGCTAATTTAACCGACGCCCAACTAGAGGTAGCCGATATTCGCTCAGCGGATTTGAGGGGCGCTAACCTGAATCATGCCAATCTGGATACCGCGAATGCGGATAGCGCTAACTTAAGCGGTGCTAATTTAAGTCAAGCTTATATCAGTAGCGCTGATTTTAATGGCGCGGTTTTGGTGGGGACAACACTGCAAGGGGCGGTTCTGAATGGGAGCAATTTTCAGAAGGCTGATTTGAGTCAGGCGAACTTGCAAGGGGCGCTATTGAAAGGGACGGGACTCAATCGTGCTAATTTGACAGGGGTGAATCTGGAGGGGGCAGACTTGAGCAATGCTAAACTCGCGATCGCAGACCTAACTAATGCCCAACTGACGGGGGCGATTCTCCATTCAGCTTACCTACACAGTGCGACGCTGACAAATGCCAATTTAAGTGGTGTGGATTTGCAGCAGGCGCAACTGCGAGAGGCGAATTTAAGTAATGTTACATTGGTTGGCGCCACGTTAGAAGATGCCAGCCTGATTCGTTCTACGTTAACTGGGGCTAATTTAACCTATACCAATTTAACCCGATGCGATTTACGTGGGGCTAACTTAACTGGGGCAGATTTAAGTTATGCTAACCTGACGCAAGCCGATTTTGCCCAAGCCGCTTTGATGGGCGCAACCTTACAGGGAGCGAACCTCAGCGACGCCAACTTCAAAGGCGCGATCGGATTTAATCGCTATGCTGTACCTGAGCAGTAATCTATAAGTATCCAATATATATATGTAGTGGTGTGGCACACCTCATTTGATGAATTCATCCCACGCCCGTCAACCTTAGGGGCGCAAAGCTTTGCGCCCGATCCAATGGTAATATCTCATCATTTTAGCGATACCACGCCAGTAGTATTTAGGGCGTAAGTCCTACTTAGTTGACTTACTCTCTGAGAATATCAAGATACCGGATATGTTATTTTGTTAAGAAAGTATTTGCATCAGCTAGAGGGACTTTTAGAATATTAATGCGGATAGGAGTGGACTATATGCCAGCAATATACTTGCCCCATCCATAATAACTTGAAAAAAATGTTATGCTCCTGAGCCAATCACATTTACATTTGGTATACTCTCCCTCAAATCGTGTCTAGCGGGCTACCAAACCTATGTTATTTAATAGCTTTGCTTTCTTAGTCTTCTTTTTAATCACCTTCTCAGTCTACTACTTGCCCGCCTGCAAGACTATACAAATTCCTATCTTACTTGTAGCGAGTTTGATATTTTACAGTTGGGATAATCCGATGCTGGTTATCTTGCTAATTATATCAATGCTGCTGAATGGGTTCACAAGTTTCCGAGTTGCCCATGCGCCTGACAAACAAGGTGAATTCTTTTGGGCGTTTACAGGCGTTACGACTAACTTGGCGATATTGGGCTTGTTTAAGTATGGGTCTTTAGTAACGCATCTATTCGTTGATAACTTAACTACGGTTAATCCAGAAGAAGGGGTTGTTGCTTTACTGTTACATTTGCCGCTACCGATTGGGATTTCATTTTATACATTTCAAGGAATTAGTTTAGTTGTTGATGTTTTTCGCAATCGGGACAAAGACAACTCGTATGTAGGAGATAGTTTAGTTCGTCATCTTATCAATACTTCATTCTTTATTGCCTTATTTCCCCAAATTATTGCAGGTCCTATTGTAAAAGCAAATACCTTTTTCCCTCAGATAAAAACGAAGTATTTTAAATACATTAAGTGGGATATTGTTTTCCGTTCCTTGACCGTTGGTTATTTTCTAAAAATGGTCGTAGCGGATAACTTAAAAGATTATACGTATTGGATTACTTGCCCATACTGCCAAGGACAAGCCACTTCGACTAATCTAGTCTTGCTCTTCGGCTACTCGATGCAAATATTTGCCGACTTTGCCGGATACTCTATCATTGCCATCGGTTTAGGAGCGTCGTTGGGATACCGTTTTCCCGAGAATTTTAACTTCCCTTATATTTCGCGATCGATTGCTGAATTCTGGCGACGTTGGCATATTTCCTTATCAAGTTGGTTACGAGATTATTTATATTTCCCGTTAGGCGGGAATCGCAAGGGTAACATTAGGACATATATTAACTTGATGATTGTTATGACTTTGGGAGGACTTTGGCATGGTGCGGCTTGGAGTTATGCGGTTTGGGGGATGTTTCATGGGTTTGGCTTAGCCCTAGAACGATTTTTGGGTGTAGCTAACAAGAAAGCAGAAGAACAAGTGAAGCAATTACCACTCTGGCAGCAGTTTATCTTAGATTCCATTCGAGTGATAGCTGTATTTTGGTTTGTCTCTCTAGGCTGGCTTTTATTTAAACTACCTCAGTTTGGAGAAGCGCTACAGTTTATGGGGGCACTGTTCAATAATATAGGTAAACCTCCAGATTTAAGGTTTGTGGCTCCGATTTTAATTTTCTCGTTACCCGTTGTTATTTATCATATACCCCATTTTCCCACATTTGAACATCTAACCAACCGTTATCTTGATCCCTCAAAAAATAAAGTCGCAAAACGGCTTCAAAACATAGCCCTAGCGACAATGTTATTTTTTATACTATTAAATAGTGGCAGCTCTAATGAATTCATCTACTTCCAATTCTAGTTGGCGCTTTATGATGCGTCCGCTATTAATCTTGATTTTCTTACTGAGCTTATATCATACCTTAACGATTGGTAAAGTGTTACCTTCTAGTGAGGGCATCAGTATCGAGGAAACAAACTATGTCAAAGTTGAAAAATACGTCTATCACGATAGCAAAATTGATGTGTTATTAGTGGGAAGTTCGCGCACCGCTAAACTTGATCCCCAGTATATTAGTGATGACGCGGCGAATCTAGGAATGCGGGGATTGTCTTCAGCAACGGGTTTAGAGTTAGTGAAAAAGACTAAATTAAAGCCATCCCGTGTTTTAGTAGAAATTAATGAGACAATTGGTCGGCAAGATGAAGACCTAATCAAGTCGTTATTTAGTCCCTTCAATTACTATATTCGTCAGTATCTTCCTATGTTTAGGACTGAGTATAGACCTGTGAGTGTTTTTATCCAAGCTGTCCGAAATATTTTGGAAGAGAAAGATATTATTAGTCTAGAGGAAATAGACCAACAGCGCATTAATCTAGAATTTAGAGAAACCATCGTCAAAGAAGCGATTCAGGACAATAATCGACCATTATCAGAAGAAGACAAAGCAACTCTAAGGCGAGATGCAGAGTCTATTAAATCTCAAATTGAAGCTATTGAAACAATTGGTGTGCGGGTTGTTTTGTACAATGTACCTGGAGATCCACGGATTGATAATACAATGAAGCAACGTCAAGAGCAAGAATTTCTACGAACCTTATTTCCGCCCAATAAATTTGAGTGGTTACCTGAGCCACCCGCGAGAGAGTGGAACACTTCAGATGGTACTCATTTAATCAGTAATGATGCTAAGGTGTTTACTGAATTTATTAGAGATAAAATATAATTGTTAAAATTCACGGTATTGATTTCTCGTCCGTCCCCAAATTTGTGGGTGCGGTGTGCTTGTTTGCTGAGTGCTTGTGTACTGTTGGTTATCGTTAGCATCATTGGCTTTAACCAACACTTTGACACAAAATACCTGTATGTGGCTGGGTTGTCTTGGTGGGAAGGGTCAAATGCTTATGATCCGAATGTAGCCAGCCGTCTAGGGGCAAACCAGAGTTTAGGGAGTTTTTTCTATCCTCCCCAGATTGCGCCCCTATGTCTTTTTCTCGGCGCATTTCCTTGGACACAGGCAAAAGTAGTAATGACCCTTATCAATGGGATTAGCGCTGGGGTATTAGCTTATTTCTCTGTGTTATTGGTTAAACAGCCTCAGATGAAACGGCTAAGGGTTAAAGGTTCTGGTGCAGTGTGGTTTATTCCAGCAATTGTTCTGGCTAATCCCTTTACCCTAAATATCATTGTTTTGGGACAAACAACCTTAATTGTTGCCGCAGCGCTGGTTGGGGGTTGGTATTATGCTTATCGTGATAAGTGGGTTTTAAGTGGTATTCTGATTGCCATTTCTACGATTAAACCGCAGTTGAGCTTGCTAGTTATCCTGTGGTTCCTTTTAGAGAGACGTTGGCGAATTTTGGCAGTAGCCGCTGTTACTACCTTGATTTTTTGCCTAGTTCCAATGGCGATTAGTGGTCCAATTGAGGTGTTTTTTGATTGGTTCGCTACTTTGGGTAAACATAAAACGATATTTGCTAATGTTTTAGGCACTGGGGGGGTTTTCAGTCTCCAAGATTTATTTTATGCGGCTGGCATTAAAGTGCCACCGTTATTGCCGTTGGGAATTATCCTTACGGGTCTATTATGGTGGTATCGTTCTCGACTGATCATCGATGATGTGATTGGACTACTGATGGCAATTGCTTTACTATTTGGTTTAGCGCATCATTATGATTTAGTGGCATTAGCACCGATGGTAGCGGCATTCTGGCGGCATGTACATAATCGCCCACAAGTGACCTGGATTTCTCTAGGATTGCTATTCACTATGCTTTTCCCGCGAAATCTAGTCATGGTTTTTATTCACAACAACCTATTGCTGCAATATCGTATCTTTTTGTTACTAATTATGACAATTTGGTTATTAGTGATGAGCTTAGCAGAGAATCACCCGAATCCAGTCTAGAACTAATATCGACTTGTCTGTCTACGTGAGGACGCAGAAGTATAAGACGCCTTTGCCTCTACTTTAGCGCCATTGGCAACAATACCTAAAATAGAAGCGTCAGCAATCTTTAGTCCATCGACAGCTTTCATCACTAGAGAACGATTAGTCTTTTCAATTCCCACAACCAGTAAACTCCCATCTGCTTTAGCCGCTAAGAGGTTTCCATCTCCCAGACCTAAAAGGGGTGGAGTATCATAAATTACCAAGTCAAACTGGACTGAAAATTGTTCCATCAGATGATGCATTTTATCAGAGGAAAGAAGCTTGATGGGATCAGATAAGGTTTGACCCGCTGTCAAGACAAAAAACTTGTCATCAACACAGGATGTTTGAATTGCATCATCGATAGGTACATTCAACGCTATCACATCGCTGAGTCCCTGAGTATTCGGTAAATCTAACTGATTGTGAAGTTGGGGAACACGTAAATCTGTGTCTACGAGTAACACACGCTGACCAATTTTCGCCGCCGTTTCAGCTAGATAAATAGCCACCGTTGTTTTTCCATCTCCAGGTATCGCGGAGCTAATCGCTAGTGAGTGGATACGCTTTTTAGCATGTAGCAAGCGAATCGTCGTGTAGAGAGAGCGAAACGCTTCCATTAGGGGAGATGTACTGTACTTATCTCCACGAGTGTCACGGTTAGCCATCAGACCAGGCTCCCCTGCTGCAACTAAACTAGGGATTTTGGCAGCAGAAGCACGTTGCTTGGCACGTTGCTTGAGCTTTTTCGAGCGTTTCCGCAGATCTTTCGTCAAAGGAATGACTCCAAGAATAGGTAATTTCGTTTGCCCTTGAATTTCCTCTGGGGTATGAAAAACAGTGTGTAAAATCTCGACCAAAAAACCGACGCCGATGCCTAGCAGCCCACTTAACACGACAGCAATAGCAAAGGGACGCCTCAGAGATAGAGCTTCAACGGGAAGGGGATTACCATTTGCCGTGCGCCAAAGTTCAGGTGGACTAATCATTTCCCATGGGATTTCTTGTTGAGCCGCATCGAGTCTCAAGGATTCTCGTTTGGAGAGAAATTCTTTCAGATTATCTGTGGCAATATCTAATTTCCGCTGTAAATCAGCAATCTGACGGGTAACCGTTGGTAACTGTTCAAGTTTTTGATTGACTTGATTTTCGGTTTTGATAATGGTACTATAGCGCTCTTCTAGACCTTGGATTTCACCGGCTAGGTTTTCCAGAATGTCTTGGGATTGTTGATTGAGTAATACCCTCAAATTTTGCTGCTTTTCACGCAAAATTTCCATGGGCGGACTATCCTCCCGAAACTGGGCTGACTCTGAGGCAAGTTGAGCTTCTATAGTCTGTAACTGCGATAGTAACGTGCCATACGCTTGAGATTCTCGCGACAAAATTGCCGTAGGATTTTCTTCCACGAACTGTTTTTGTAGTGTCTCGTAGAGGGCTTTAGTTTCAGCAAGTTGTACTTCAGTCACTAATCGGTCTTTACTGATTCCTAAAGCATGTTGACTCAGGCGTAACTCTGCTTCTTCTGGATCAACGAGATTGTACTGCTGCCGAATGTTTTGTAGCTGTCCTTGGATCGAATCAACTTGTTGTTGTAAACTAGGAAGTTGAGTGTCGATGAATGTTATCCCTTGAGTCAGACTTTTCTGGCGTTCCTCCAGGCTGTATTCTAAGTATGTATTGGCAACGGTTCCTAAAACAAATAGTATTTGTTCAGTGTCTTTATGATGATACT
Organism: Coleofasciculus sp. G2-EDA-02; assembly: GCF_040226375.1. NCBI lineage: Bacteria > Bacillati > Cyanobacteriota > Cyanophyceae > Coleofasciculales > Coleofasciculaceae > Coleofasciculus > Coleofasciculus sp. G2-EDA-02. Next base: position 9,128 of record NZ_JAVKEW010000197.1, read on the forward strand.
TGACCTCAATAATTTTAGTTCCTTCTTCCTTCCCATCTTTTTCATAACTAAGACGCTCGATCGATAAACTATCCTTCAGAGAGTTGTAATTAATTTCTGGATATTGCTGTTGAAGCTTTTTAATTATAGGTTCCATTATTTTTGGACTTAGTAAAACCCTAATTTGGGTTTCGTAATCCAGTAAATTTGAGCGATTAACTTCGATTCTTTCAATATCTACACTTTGACTTTGAGACCTTAAAAATTGGTTTCTTAACCGATCTTCAGCCGTCACAGGTTCAACCAGAAGTTTAAATGAGCCTTGATACTCTAGTATTGTTTGACGCTTGTTCCAAATCAACCAGAGGGCAGAAATGATAATTAATGTTAACGCCACCCCACCCATAACGAAGGCTCGGCGACGGACAACGGCGAAAACCCAACCTAAGTCTACCTGTTGTCCACTATTATCATCAGGTTCAGCCGGGGGAACTTGAGACAAAGAGAGACGCGGCTTGCCATTAGGCTGAGAGGAGAACGGCTGTAAATTTTGGTCGGTATCCATCTAATGCACCTCTAGAGTTTTGGGGTGACTTGCGTCTAACGTAAGCTATCTGCCTTGCTGAATTCGGTTCAAGACAGACCTATCTCTATTGTAAGAATTCCTCCCACCCCAAGTCGGCACTATAGTCTGAATCGCTCTAACGCCGTTGTGGCTAAGTCCTCTTGGCGGACAAAACGAGAAGATATTCCTGGTGCGGCAAAATATTTTTCCATTAAGTCCTGTGGGTCTTTTTTGCCGCCTCCCTCCTGCTCAATCAACTGAGCCACATAAGTACATAGACCTAGCCTGACACCATTAAGTTGTTTAAGTGCTTGTTCACGTATTTTCTCAGGGTTGGGCGGTGATTTCTGCCAATGTTGTACTGCTTGGGCAACCGCATCAGTTTGCGCGGGAGTGATGATGGAATTCTCATTGTTGAAGAATTGATCCCGTCCGCCTTTACTGGCTGTACTAACCACAGGAATGCCACACAGGAGATATTCCATGGAGGCGTACATAGCGCCTTCTTGCGCCGAGAGACAGAGTCCCGCATAAGCCTGATTAATCTTTTTGGCTAATTCAGGGCGCGGAATAAATTCTTTATTATAATCAGCGTGGGCTAACTCTGGACAGAAGTTGGGCAAGTCACCCCCGTAAGAAACAACCATCAACCGCTTGATCCCTTTAGCTAACTCATGTCGCTTAAAGGGTTGAAGTTGTGCCGTGTAGATGGCATCATAGTGTTTGGGCTGATCTAGAGGTTTGTATATATACTCATTGACATAGAGGCTGGAACTTAGCTGTGTCCCTTTGATCAACCAACGTTTGCGCCAGGCGTCTTCGTCTGAAGCATTGACAATCAAGTGATATGTCCTGCCTGATATCTCATGCCAAAGTTGATTCCGCTTAAATTTCACCATTGGTTTCCATCGCGCTGACCATCCACCGGGACTTTCTAGTACATGCTTAGGTTGAAACCCTTGAGATAAAGGGGGGAAGTCTCCAATAAATGAAACAATTAGGGGTTCAACGCTCAGGATGTAAAAACCATGGAACAACACAGTAACGCACCTCTTGCTGTATGTATCATCTTCGGTCTGGATGGTAATTCCGTAACGTTTTGTCTGCCATCCATCTGCCAGCGGAGCTGACCAGGCAATCTGAAAGATGGGTTGAGAAAGCACAACTCTACCATAAATGATGCAAAACTGGGCGTCCTATTGGTTCTATTTACTCAATGCCTCACCGCCACTACTTTAAGAGATTTCCCTCTAGTAAAAAACCCTGCCCGTTAGAAAAAGATGCCCAAGAAGTCAAACAGTCTAAACAAGTCAAAGACTCGACCCACAGGGGCTAAAGGAGTATCAATAGTATCAGCGATGCGGGCAATGTTCGAGCGACCTACCACGATAATATCGTTATTTTGGAGTATAGGATTGCTTTGCTCATTGATACCTTGGGCAAAGTCAATTGGGATTTTTCGGTTGGATACAGTACCATCGGGATTGAGGCGAATCAACTCAACAGAACTTCTACGTGCTCGTTTCTGGTCGAATCCGCCTGCGGCTAAAATCCCTTGATTTAAGGGAGTATTCGGCGGTACTTCCACGAGTCCAGGTTCTGTCACTTCACCCACCACACTCACTTGAATCTTATCTGGCGAAAAAGTTGCTGTGGCTAATTCTGTAGATTCTTGCGGACTAATGTCAGTAGCTCTAGGGACAATAATCGTATCTCCATCTTGCACGACCGTATCTTGTTGGAAATCTCCAGCTTGTAAGAATTGCCACAAATTTACAGGAATAATTTGTTCGGCACCGGTTTTCGTAATGCGACGGAGCTGAATTTGACGGATATCTGCCAGCGGCTTAATTCCCCCAGCTAGCCGAATCGCGTGGGTTAGTGTTGGTAAACCCTCCGTCGTTTGGAACGTTGCTGTGTTCCCGCCAATGACGACATAGGTTCCAGGGCGGTGTACTTCGCCGACAACAGCAACGGTGCGGGGTTCTTCCAGTTCAGGGGCAAACCCACTGGTGGCGATTTGTCGGACTTCTGCCAGGTTAACAGTGGTGAGTGTCGGGACAAAAACAGTATCGCCATCACGCAATGCCACATTCTGACGTTGGTTACCGGTTTGAATCAGTTCCCAGAGATTAACAGTTATCACTTGCTCAGAACTGAAGACTTGGCTTCGGCGCAGTTGCACTCGACGCAAATCCGCCATCAGCGTCACCCCTCCAGCTTGTTCAATGGCTTGGGAGAGGGTTGGGTATTGTACCCCAGGCGAATTGCCTAAACCGCCGGTGAAGGATAGATTGTAAGACCCGGGACGATTAACTTCTCCAGCAATCGAAATATTTAGGGGACGGGGGTTGAGCAGAATAACGGTGACGAGGGGACGTTTGAGGAAACGAGCATACTCACGGGATAGAGTCTGGGCGGCTTGGTCTGGAGTTTGTCCTTGGAGGGATACGCTGCCAATTAGGGGTAAGGTGAGGGAACCACCTGGTAAAATCTGGTATTCCCCACTATACTGAGGCACTTCTAGAATATCAATGAGGATGCGATCGCCTCCGCCCAATGTATACGCTGTCTCTGCTTGTGCCAAGCTAGCGGCTGGTTGTATACTTCTCCTTTGATCAAAAGTGGGCAGTTGAGCTTGACTTTTAGATAATGGACAAGTAAGGGTTAGTGATACCCACAAGCTTAGACCCGTAACGAGTGATGGCTTTAGGTGTTTAGAGATACAGCACATACGCGACCTACATCATGAAACAAATTATTTTATCTCCTTTAATTTTAACCTTGCTTGGCTTAGCTGCTATCGTCTACGTCGCGATCGGTTTTCAGCTTATTAATAAGAATAGCAAATTAAGTCTTATATTTGAGAGATTTTTTATTCATGTATGGCTATTAGGTATTAACAATGTTGCGGTGGGTCCATTGCCATTTAACAAACTTAATCCTACGGCTCTTCATTTACACAACACAACCCTGCCTGCCATTGTCATGCAGTTTGGAGTTTATGGTATCTGCTTGATTTTTCTTATCTCTAGATTAAATCAAAACCGATATACGATTATATCAATTTATTATTTCTTGCTAAAATACATACCATCTTTTTGTTTGTATTTATTCATAATATCGATTTCTTTTGCTTGGTCAGGAACACCAGCTTACACATTAAAGTCTGCTCTTGTTTTGGTGACCACAACAGTTTGTTTTATATATGTCGGTCAAAGATATAGCATGAAAAGCTTATTTAACATAGTTTTGTTACATCAAACTCTATTGCTTATACTTAGCTTTGTATACCAATCAGAAGCGGGTGGAGGATGGTCGGGAGTTTTGTCCCACAAAAATCCTTTTTCCTTTGCCATGGCTTTAAGTACGATACTACTATATATCCAGTCAGTTCGCCTACCGCAATACAAAATTATATTTGGATTCCTATCTGCTTTGGGTGCTTTTTGTGTGTTTATCAAAGCAAACAGTGGCATGGGGAAAGTTGTTTTAATAGTCTTGTTTACTCTATTAGGATTTCTCCGTTTCATTAAACGGTTACCTCCGCGAGTGGCGTTTGCTTGCATGGGATTGTTTTTGGCTATTGGAATATCTTTAGTTATTCTGATAACCCATAATGCTGAGTATCTTATTGTAGAGAAGCTGGGCAAAGATATGACCCTAACAGGACGCACACTTTTTTGGCCCATTATAGTCAATATTATCAATAGGCAGCCTTTATTGGGTTACGGATATGATGGATTTTGGCAACCTTGGCGAGGAGAGGATGATCCTGCATCACCTATAGTTCTTCCTAATGGTTTTGTCCCGCAACATTCCCACAATGGTTATCTAGATATCGGTTTAGAGTCTGGTTGGTTAGGATTATCTTTATTTATTATAACCTTAATGATCAATGTTTACTATGGAGTTTTACATTTAACTCAGAGCAAAGATCCTGCTGCGGTGATGCCTCTGGTAATTTTTACCTGGATTGTCCTAATTAATGTCACAGAAAATGGTATTAATGACTTATCGGTAAGTTGGGTATTTCTTGTGCTAATGACAACTCGCTTAACAATGGAAATGGCAGAAAATAATTCAAGAAAATACTCTGAGGCTCAGGACTACTTGAATTTGGAATCAAAGATGCAGTAAAATTGTTGTTAACTGATGATTGACTCAGCTCCCCTTTCCAATATTTAGATTTCTAAAAGCTGACTATGTATAATCGGGTGCAATTATCCTAAATGTTAAGAAAATTAGCCGCGATAACTCAACGATTCAGTCCTGGGTTACGCCAGATTCTAGGTAACACGTCTTGGCTATTGGCTGATCGGATATTCCAGATGGGGTTGGCTTTAGTCGTCAGCATTTGGGTAGCCCGTTATCTCAAGCCACAAGACTATGGGTTGCTGACGTATGCCATTACCTGGGTTTCCATGTTCGGTGCGATCGCGGATTTAGGTTTAGGTACAATCGTTGTTCGGGAAATTGCTCGTGAACCCTCGGCTCAAAATAAGAACTTAACCCTAGGAACAGCTTTTGTTCTACGACTAATTGGTGGCGTGGTAACTGTAGTGATTACAGTTTTTACCATTTCTCTAGTCAAACCCAATGAAATTGTTACCCGCTGGTTGGTTGGTATCGTCGCAACGGGTACGATTTTCCAGGCGTTTGGCACAATTGATTACTGGTTTCAGTCACAACTTCAGTCTAAGTATACCGTTGTTTCACGCAATTTTGTCGCTATCTGTACTTCAGCACTGAGACTAGGCTTAATTTATATACAAGCTACTGTTATTGCCTTTGCTTGGGCTAAATTAGCTGAAACAGCTTTGATGGGACTAGCACGAGTCGTTTCCTATCGCATTAACGGCAATTATTTGAGTTCATTGCGCTTTAGCTGGATACGGGCAAAAAGCCTCCTCCAAGAGAGCTGGCCCCTGATTTTGTCAGGTATAGCTATTTATGTGTATTCCAAAATTGATCAAGTTATGCTAGGCTCTATGTTAGAAGACACAGCAGAATTGGGCTTCTATTCAGTTGCTGTAAAGTTATCAGAGACTTTCGATTTTATCCCTATTATTATTGCTCAATCTGTTTTACCTAAACTGGCAAAATTAAAATCGGAAAGGAATGAAATATATTATAAATACTTCCAGATATATTTTGATATAATGATGCTTATGTGGTTAGTCATCGCTCTTCCAGTTTCTCTACTTTCTCCTTACATTATATACACACTCTATGGACAGCCCTACGCCGCCGCTGCCCCTATATTATCGCTTTACGTTTGGGCACAATTTGGAACTAATTTCGGAATGGCAAGAAGCAACTATCTTAATGTAGAAAGGAAGTTACAGTATTCTTTATATCTCAGTCTATCGGGTGCGTTTATTAACGTAGTATTAAACCTTTTTATGATTCCTAATTTGGGAGCCATAGGAGCTACAATAGCTACTATCATCACCTACTTTATCGTTATTATTGTGCTGAATTTTGTCTTAACCGATTTGAGGTTAGTTGGTGTAATGATACTGCGATCTCTGAACCTATATCAAGCCTATAGAAGAATATTAGGATTAGTCCAATGATTAAAATTAAACCAGAAATTGAACATAATTCCAATTGTCCCTATTGCAAAAGCAACTTACAACCTATCAAGCTAAACTGGCATGGTATGTATACTTACATTGAATTTCAATGTCCCCATTGCAATGCCAAACTTTTAGAGAGCCTTGAAATTAGCCATGTTATTGACCATCCTTACCAGATTGACGTAAGCAAAGGACAAATTTGGGGTGACAAGACAGCCAAGGATCATGCACAACACTTGCTTAAAGCTCTGGAAAATCCTATCCCAGAGAAACTTAATATTGACCAAGAAATTTTTAAGTCATATAAACGAGTTATTCTATTAAATTGTGTAGACTATCTGTATGGACATTGCCTGCTTAAGTTGCTCAATGCCCAGAGACATTTAGACTCTCATCCTAGTTACGGTTTGGTGGTGATTATTCCACCATTTTTAAGATGGATGGTTCCTGATGGAGTTGCTGAAATTTGGACTGTCCCGATTCCTCTCAAACAAGGTCTAGGTTCCTATCCCAGCTTTTCAGAGTTTGTCAGCAAAGAATTAAAACGTTTTGATGAAGTGTATGTCAGTAAAGCTCATTCCCATCCAAGTCAGTTTGACGTGACTCGGTTCACTCAAGTACCTAAGCATCGCTTTGATCAGGATAAAGAAATTCAAATAACCTATATTTGGCGTGAGGATCGGCTGTGGTTTGATAATGAAAGTGGCTGGACTTCTTTTATTTTTCGAGTTCTGAAAAAATTAAAAATACATAAGCCGATAGTCATGTTGCAGAATTGGCGAGTGCGTCAGCTATTGAGTCAACTAAGAACGAGTATTCCTTTTTCAAAATTTGCCGTTGCTGGTTTAGGCACACAGACAAAGTTTCCTAGCTGGATTGAAGACTTCCGAGTGGATAAGTTTGACGAAAAAAGTGAGAGAGGACTGTGCAAACTCTATTCAGAAAGTCGCTTAGTTATAGGGAGACACGGTTCCAACATGCTTTTACCCTCAGGTCATGCTGGCATGACACTTGATTTAATGCCAGATGGTCGCTGGAATAACTTTGCTCAAGATATTCTCTATCAAGAAACCGATCCAAGAATAGCGTCATTGCGCTATCGCTACATACCCCTTCATACGAATCTTAATCGCATCGCCTTTATCGCTTCAAAGATGATTTTGAGGTATTCACATTTACACGCACAGATGATAGCTGATAAACCCCAAAAAAATTAATTTAAAATAAACGAATTTTATTCAAAATGTATCAATTTTTTAGAGTAATATTAAGACCCTATTGGAACAAATTTAATAAACCAATTGCCCAAAATTTTGTTAAAGTAATACTTAACTTGCCAAAAATTTCAAAGGCTCTTGGTTTACCACAAGGTTTTTATGAATTTACTGAGGATTGGATTAAGGAATCGGGATTAAATAAAACAAAGCTTCAAGAAAATTACAAAAAAATTCATTTTCCCCATCAAATAGTTAGAACCGAACCAGGGCGACTGGATAAAAATGCTAATTGGAAATTTAAGCAAGAATATCAGCGCGAATCACCAGAAACATTTGTCGTCAAAATTCCCAATGGACGAGTTTGGGGTCAAGGGGGAACAATTATTACTCCCGATGATAAGGTTTTAGCGGATCTCTCTAGAATTTATGCACAAAGTATTAATAAACATCCTATCTTTTGTCAGTGGAAGTTTCCCAAGGTTCAATGTATTGATGGCACAGTTGCTGTCTTATCAGCGATAGCAGGTGAAGGATACTTTCATTGGATGTGTGATCTTTTACCACGCATCGAATTATTGCGTCTGAGTAATATTGATGTTAATGTAATCGATAAGTTTTTAGTGAATGCTTACCAATCACCCTTTCACAAAGAAACCTTAAGCACTTTAGGCATTCCTCAATCCAAAATTATAGAAAGCATTAAATTTCCTCATATAAAGGCAACACAGTTAGTTGTTCCTTCCTTACCAGGAATCAGTGGTAATATCCCAAAGTGGGCATGTGATTTTTTAAGAAATACTTTTTTATCGGGCAACCTGACGAAAAATTATGATCTCCCCCAACGGATCTACATCAGTCGAACTCGTACAAATAACCGCAAAATTATTAATGAAGCTGAATTGGTAAAATTTTTAATTCCATACGAATTTAAAACTATTTTTTTAGAGTCAATGTCAGTTGCTGAGCAAGCATTGCTTTTTTCAAGGGCTAAGTTTATAATTGCTCCTCATGGAGCTGGACTAACCAATCTAGTGTTCTGCAACTCAGGGACTAAGGTTATAGAAATTTTCTCGCCGTCTTATGTAAATGTTTGTTATTATTCATTGAGTAATCAAGTTAATCTTGATTACTATTATTTATTAGGTGAAGGGAAAAGACCACCGGAATATGTTGATCCAGGCTTAGGTCGTGCTAATATTTTGGTCAATCTTGATTCCCTGTCAAACTTATTCAAATTAGTTGGTCTTGAATAGCAGAAAGGATGAAATCTATCTTTAACTGGTTGAGGGTAAGGGAAACTATGACTGAAAATGAAATAAAAAATAATTGGAGAGTACGCTAATAAATCTTTAAATTTCAAAATTAGTGATGTAGTTTTTTTAAATTGCTACGAATACCAAATAGTGAGCGTCCAGTTGTGAGCAAAACTTTCCCAAGAGACAGCCAAAATTGCTCTTCCCCTAAATACTCTCTAATCAAATTATGATTTAATCTAAGAGCTTGGTATTGATACTTAATATGCATTAGTGAATTATCTTGTGATAGTCCAAAGTTTGTTTTTCGGTAATTAATACCATCAATGCCAGAATGTATCCATGGATTAGGACAAGTAGCTAAGCGAATTTTAAGCTCCCAATCTTCATATTTTTTGAGACTATGCTGAATTCCCCCAATTTCTAAGTAGAGCTTTTTAGGAAAAAGCATGTCCCTCGGAATTTTGACCAAATTATTAATCATCCAGCTTAATCGTTGCTGTTGATTAAAATCCGCAAACATTGCAAGATCTAAACAATAATTTTGTTCTATTTTTTGTTGGGTGACACAAATATCAGAATAAGCTATTGAGTTCTCACGCTTGTTAAATGCTATAAATTCTTGCTCAATTTTTTTGGGAGAGTACCAATCATCTCCATCAAGTGTTGTAATTAAATTAGTTTGAGCTGCCCTAATCGCTAAGTCTCTGTTAATACTTACTCCCAGATTTTTTTCTCGAAAAATTGGCTTAATTTGGGAATGCTCATGAGCGAGAGATATAATTAAGTCTCTTGAACCATCGGTAGAGCCATCATCAGCAACAATAATTTCCTTGACTGGCACAGTTTGATTAATTACACTGAGTATAGCCTCTTTCAAAAATGACCCATTGTTGTAGCTAACAATAATACAGCTAATAGTAGACATATGTCAAAAGTTAAGTTGATTATTGACAAAGAGATGTATGCAGTTGGAGGTAGGAGATTCAAAAACCTTGAAAAGCAGAGAGAAATCTTATGAAATATTGAGTTATTTTTTCTTGGGCTATTTTTCCAAAATTTTATTTGATGTTTTAGTCAAACCACCTTGCAAAATTCTATGGAATTTTTCAGCCATCTTAGGTAGTGCATAGTAGTTTTCTACATAGTGACGTCCTTTTTGTCCCATTTCTCGTCGTTTTTGTTCAGAATCGACAAGACAGGAAATTGCTTCGCGCAACTGGACAATATTTCGTTCCTCAACAAGGAACGCTAAATCTTTCTCTCGGATAGCATAGGGGATACCACCGCAGTTAGTTAGTACACAAGGTAAAGCACAAGACATTGCCTCAAGGTTAGCAATACCAAAATACTCTTCCCAACGCCCAATACTCACCGCATGATTGACAAATATATCCGCCCTGGCTAAAATATCGGGGATTTCTTCATGAGGAACCGAATTGAAAAATGCTACTTTTTCACTTAAGTTACGTTCGGCGACTTCGGCTTCTAAAAAGGATCGCATTGGACCTGAACCCAAAAATTGCAGCAGTAAATTACTACGTGCTTTCAATAAAGGAGTCATGGCTTCTAAAATATAAAGAAATCCTTTTTCTGGTATCATTCTCGATATGACTAACACGCGCAGTATGCCATCTTGCTCAGAAAGTTTCGGTTTTGGTGTAAGCTTTTGAGTATCTATAGGATGCCCTAGAATACTAAATTTAGGAGCAATGACTTCATCAAATAAACCTATATCTTGAAAACGTTCAATACATTTAGGAACTGTAACAATTATTTTCTGGGTTTGATAAAATGCTTTTCTCATCCAAAGACGTCGTTTCAGAGACCAAGTAAAATCTTGAGGAACATCTCTAACAGTAAGTGAAACATTAAGAAAGACTGGCTTTTTAAATCGATGGGCATTTTTAATAGCTAATAGACCTTGTGGGTAGATTGTAGGATCTACAGTCAAGATGGCATTTGCTTGAGTAAAAATTGAGTTAAGACATTTATTAGCCGAATTGATCTTAGGGATTCCTAGTCGGGACAAACTTCCTTTCCATGTTTTTGTGGGAAGATCAATAATTTGAAATACTGGATCTTGATAGCTTTCTTCCTGTGATTTGACTATAGTAAAGCTATAGTCATAGTATTCTTGTAGATATTTATATATTAGTGTTTGTACTTTAAATTCTGTACGCTGACTAATAACGCCAGGACGGAATACTACCAGATTAACCATATTTGAAGGAAGTTTTGTTTGTCAAATAAGCGACTAATTTGCACTAATTATATCAAACTTAGTATAACCGAGCATTGTTTTATTGTAAATTTTTAATAAGATATATTTTTTTCTGTGACTCTTATTGCATTTAAAATTGCAATCTGCTAACTTGAACAATTATTATATCAACTTCGGTGACTTGCCCAGATAACAACTAAACGATCAAGGTAGTAACATGAGTATTCCCATTGTCATATTTCATGTTGGCTATAGAGATTATCTAGAGTTAGCATTAAAAGCAGCTAAAAAGTATAACAATGATGTCGTACTAATAGGTGATGAAGCTAATGAAAAAATTTGGTGTGATCATTTCAACGTCAAAGATTTTAATATTTTTTACGAGAAAAGCTTCCCCAATATATACAATCATTTATCTGACAATTCTGTCGAATTTGAAATGTTATGTTTCCAGCGTTTTTTTGTGATACAAGAGTGGATGAAAAAGAATGAAATACATAAAATATTTATGCTTGATAGCGATGTTTTATTGTTTAGTGAATTGTCGAAATCTATTTACTCTAGGTTTTTACAACAACAAGATTGTATAGCAGCTTTAAGTATTCCCAAAGTTCAGGAACCCTATAAATGGGCAGTTTTTTGTCATACTTCATACTGGACTTATGATGGAATAAAATCATTTACTGATTTTTGTATTTCTACATACAAATCTAATTTAGAATTGCTACAAAAAAAATATGAATGGCATTTAAGCAATCAAATAGTTGGTGGTATATGTGACATGACATTACTCTACCTTTGGTCTAAAGAACAGAAAAAAATTTTTAACCTAGCTAAAGTTTATGAGAATACAACTATTGATACATTGATAACGTCTTCAGCAAACTGGGATGTTGATGAATATGACCTAAATTTTTTGGGTATTAAGCATATTAAATTTCAAAACGGTATACCATACAGTTTTAATAATAAATTGGGTAAAGATGTAGCTTTTTTATCCATACATTGCCAAGGTTCAGCTAAAAAGTATATGAGATTTTTTGCTAATGATCATCTGAGAAATTTTTATCAGTTAGCTCCATTTTGGCACTTAGTGCGTCCTCAGCGAGTGAGAAATAAAGTAAAAAAAATGTTAAATAAAATATAATTCACAACTACAGCTACATTATATTTAGATGGAGTGCGATTACACTGCTGTGCTGATAATTTGTAATACTGTAAACAGTTAATAATTAGCTGATTAGCTTGTTACGTACCGTGCTTAAATGATTATTGAGGGATAAAAAAATGAAAAATTATGAAGAACTTAATATAGCGCAAGAAGTTAGCGAAACTGATCCATTTACTCGAGAACGATATAAGCAATTTTACTGTCACTTTCCTGACTATGTTCAAACAGTTATTGATATTGGATGTAATACAGGAAGAGGCGGAGAAATTCTAAAAGAATTGAATCCGAATCTTAAAGTTGTTGGCTTAGATTGTGTAGCTAGCCGTTTAGCTAAGATATCCCCTAATATTTATGTTAGTACAATCTGTTCATATTCAAGTAATATAGAATCACCGGATTACTCTTTTGATGTTGTCGTTGCTGGAGAATTTATTGAGCATATTTATCCAGATGAGGTACTCAGAACATTACAGGAATTCTATCGCATCCTTAAACCGAATGGGAGGTTGCTGTTAACAACACCTAATCCTAACTACCTGCGTCTAAAATTGACCGGGGGAAGCGTTTTGGGCGGTGCTCATGTCTCACAACATTATTCGACTGACTTAAAACAGCAATTAGAATCAGTGGGTTTCGTAAATGTTGAAATCACAGGCAGTGGTAAAGTTACTCGCATTTTAGGTGAAAAATTCCCAATTCTTTCCTTTTATGGCAGCTATTTGGCAATTGCCACGAAAGAGGAAAATAGATGATATGAACTCAGACTTGAATACTTACGTTCAACAAATTCTGGACTTAATCAATATTCAAAATAATAACTGCACACGTTAAAATTTAGACCAACCAATGACTTGTCGCACTGCTGTCTTGATCACCTGCCATAATCGTAAACCCAAGACCTTGGCTTGTCTAGAGGCTTTATTTGACCAGGCAATCCCTAGCCATTTTACCCTAGATGTCTATCTAGTCGATGATGGCAGCACAGATGGTACAGCTAAGGCGGTACAACAGACTTATCCCCAAGTAAAAATCCTGCTAGGAGATGGAAGTCTCTACTGGAACCGGGGAATGCACAAAGCTTTTGCTGAAGCACTCCTGCATGACTATGACTACTACCTCTGGCTTAACGACGATACCGTACTTTACCCAGAAGCGCTATCCTGCCTCTGGCAAACCTCTCACCAGCTAGCCAAACAAGGGCATGATAAAGCCATTATCGTTGGTTCCACTCACCATCCAGATACAGGCAAACTTACTTATGGGGGAGTTGTGCGGAGTACGTGGTGGCACCCCTTCAAATATCGCCTTGTCGAACCCGGTACAGAACCCAAACCGGCGGAAACCCTGAATGGTAACTGTGTATTGATCCCCCGCGCTGTTGTGCAAATCCTGGGAAACATCGATCCTACCTTCAGTCATAGCATTGGCGACACTGACTATGGCTTGCGATCGCAACGTCAAGGGTGTAGTGTTTGGGTAGCACCCGGGTATGCTGGGAAATGCCAGACGAATCCACCCCAAGGACACCCCTGGCATGATCCAGGATTCACATTAAAGCAGCGATGGCAAGCCGTCACGGATAAAAAGGGTTTACCCCCCAGAGAGTCAAAAGTATTTTGCCAACGTCATGCGGGTTGGTTATGGTTGTTCTATTGGTTACTCCCCTATGTACGGTTGGGGTTAGTTTCACTTTTGCCTAAAGCTCAGAAAAAGAAAGGATGAATACAGCTATATACGAGGCTAATCCTTTATTATAATATCTTTCTATCGCATCTACTCACTTGAGTAACTTCAACCATGAATCAAGTATCACATAAGAACATACCTCCTGTTTTTATCGTCAGTTCAGGAAGAGCTGGAACGACTTTATTAAGGGGACTTCTGAATGGCAGCAATCAAATTCATATTCCGCCAGAAAGTGATTTTATTACTAGGGCATACCCTTTTTATCACGACAAACAGCATTTTAGCGACGAGGATTACCGAAAAATTATAAAACTTTTCATTAATACCTCTGAAGACAATGGGTGGGAGATGACAGAAGACTATTTACTGACGTGTTTGAAAGAACAGTCTCCCCAAACCTTTACTGATATCAATTCTACCATCTATAACGCTTATCTTAAACACGTTGGACTAGACAGTCAGCAATGGGGCATTAAACGTCCTGTGTTAATCGCTGGGATTGATAGAATTATTCGTACTTTTCCAGAGGCAAAGATAGTCCACGTTGTCAGAGACGGGAGAGATGTTGCCTTATCCTATAAAGAAATTCATCAGAAAAGTGCTGTAAAATTTGGTCCCCAAGGTGTCGTGACCAATTCCCTTTACTGGATTGACGGACTCCGACGTATTCAAGACATTAATGTTAATGAACTCAATTTTTATGAGCTTCGCTATGAAGACTTATTAAGTGATCCCGCCGCCGAATTAAAAAAACTTTGTGCATTCTTGAAAATAGACTATGAAAAATTTGTAACCGACGAAAGTGACGCAACTACCAGTAAAAACACAAGTTTAAAGACCAAGAGTAAATTATTTATTCGTAAAATTAGTGAAATTAAGCCAACTAACACGAATAAGTATTTAAGAAAAATGCCTCGGTTTGAGCGATTTATCTATGAATTAATCGCAGCACCTTATTTAATAAAATATCACTACCCGATTGAGTTTAAAATTGTCACTTCTCCCCTTTGGTTTCCCTTAAGAAATCTTGCATACGTGGGAGCCCGACTGTTTAACAACTGGCGTTATCACAGACGTGATATCGAAACCTATAATAAATAAGCAACGTCATACATCCTCCTCCTAGAGGTCAGTAAAATGAGCGTGAAAAATCCCATCTCTATTGCTTGGCTGCTGCCTTCAATGGAACGACAAAATTACTGGCAGCCACTGTTCAAGGAATTTACCAAAACCTTTCCACAAACCCAAGTTTATACCGGGTTTTGGGAAGGTTTTGTTCCTGGGCTTGAAGACGCCTTTGCCGTTGAAGTTGTCGGTAAGACTAAATTTGTGCCAACAACCCAAGGAACGGGTTACAGTCCAGGATTTATATCCCTATCCCCAAAGATTATCGTTGAACTGTTTAAGTTTCAACCTCAGGTCATCTTTGTCAGTGGTTTCTCATTATGGACGTTACTCAGCTTGGTCTTTAAACCTTTAGGCAGGTGGAAAGTCATCATTGTTTACGATGGTAGTTCTCCCACCATAGACTATATCAATTCCAGACTGCGTTTAATCTTGCGAAGCACGATGGTTCGCTTTGCGGATGCCTATATCACAAATACGAATGGAGGCAAAAATTATCTGACCAAAATTCTGGGCGCTGAAGAACATCGTGTGTTTGCTAGACCCTACCAAGTACCCGATGTCAAAACTTTGCTGGGACAACAGGGCGAAGAAGCAGATAGTGAACCTGAGTATCAGCGTCCAATTTTTTTGTTTGTCGGTAAACTCATTCCCCGGAAAGGGTTACGCTTCCTGTTAGAGGCTTGCACAATTCTTAAGCAGCAGGGATACCAAAACTATACCGTACTCATTGTCGGTGATGGAGAACAACGAGAAGAACTGGAAATATATAGTCAAAATCAGGGATTAACGGATTGTTTGCGATGGGTGGGTTGGGGCAACTACGATAAATTAGGGGCTTATTTCCGTCAAGCCGATGTTTTTGTGTTTCCTACCTTGGAAGATATTTGGGGTGTAGTTCTTCTGGAAGCCATGGCGTTTGGTCAACCGATTCTCTGTTCTAAATGGGCGGGTTCTTCGGAACTGGTTGTTGAAGGGGAAAATGGTTATATTTTTGATCCCTATCATTCTGAAGAATTGGCTAAACATATAAAATGTTTTATCGAGAATCCAGATTTAATTATTTCAATGGGTCAAAAATCGCAGCAGCTTATCGCCCAGCATAATCCCGAAGCTGCGGCTAATTTTCTGATAGAGGTCACCTCTTTTACCTTGAACCAGTAGGGGCGACACGCCGCCCATCCGTGTCAACTTAAGCCATAACCCTTACCCATTCTAATTTTCAGCTATGGGCTTTCTGCTCCCCCGGTTATGGGAGAAGGGCGGGTTTAGTCAAGTTATCAGTTGGGTGGAAAATGTTATCTGTAAAACCCGCCCCTACACCCCCCGCTCTAAGAGCTCTTTACCTTAAGTTGACACCAATGCTCAACGATTCGCCCCTACACATCCCTACACATTCTTATATATCCTTTCATGTCCTTTCAGGATTTTCCTAAATACCTCTGGATAAAATCGCGCTGGCGTCAATCGCTCAAAAAGTAACCGTAACTGTCGCTGTAGTTCACAAAATTCCGCAGGAGAAAACTGAGAATGCCATTCCCATAACCGTTCAGGTAACTCCTGTAAACGAGTAGACGGAACCCGGACAATAAACTGATCCCAAGGAATCTCATCCTCTAGAGGCAACATACAGTCTGTGTCAATCAGTATCGGTACTTTACCCAAAGAAAGTGCTTCATAGAATCGCCAACTATAATTGTCAGTACCGCGAACACAGAGGGCATAAGCGTTATGTTGTAAATTATTCAAAAATTGCTGACGTCTGTTTCCTTGTACACTTGGTCCCATTCCCACTTTTCCACGCCGCAGAAAATCCGTCTTGATGCGATGATCCTTTTCCATAATTTGCATGGCATCAACTCGCAGTGGGTAACAACATGTTGCCCGTATTCCACGAGTTGTACCACAGAAAAAATTAGCTGCCATCTGACGGGTCAGACTTTTAGGTATCATCTTCCAAATAGCTAGTCCCAGCGTTCCTCCTTCTCTCCCACAAAAACTGACACTTGGTAAGTTTTCTTTTTCCATCGGTTGCCAGTCGCGGATGCCTAATTCCACAATTAAATCAAACCCATCTGAATCGAGGAATGCTGGACTGAGAATCACCCCAGACTCATGCAGTGAACGATACCAAGAAAAGCGGATAATATAGTCAAGCCATACAGGTTTCCGTCGCTCATGGCTAATATCAAACCCAATGGAAGGTAACTGGAGTTGAGACACTATCGTGCCAATCTCGTGGAGTCGTTCGGGGGAATAGAATGAAACATTAGAGGGCAACAAAAACCCATCCGCGTCTTGAGTCTCCACAATGTCAAACGTCTCTTGAACCACCTGATTAAAGGCTGGAGAATAAGCACCACGCCATGCTTTGAGCAGGGGGCATCCATGGGGAAATTGGTCTGGCTGTGCTAGTTCAATGCCAAGAGTGGTCAGTTTCAGTTTGCGTTCCATAAGCATTCATATAATATTTGTCGGTTTTTGCCCTTTCTTTACTGGCAACTTCCGATAAATCTGATCCCAAACTTCTCCCTTAACATCCCAATCATATATCTCCTTGACCTGCTTTTGACCTGCTTGTCCTAGGCGAATTCTTAACTCTGAGTCATTTGCCAAATGAGTCATCGCCTCTGCCAACCCCTGCACCGCCTGCTCCGGATTCAATGCTGGCACTTTAATCCCCGTTTCCGCCGTAACCTGGGTAGCTGGTCCACCTAAATCTAAACAAATAACGGGACGCCCTGCTGCCATTCCCTCCAAACAAGTCAATCCCCCGGAATCGTGCAGACTAGGATGAACGAGAATGTGGCATTCCCCTAACCGCTCCAGAGATTGTTCACGAGGCAGACTTCCAAAAAACTGGATTTGGGAGGCAACTCCTAACTCTTCAGCTAACAGTTGCAGCCGTTCTCGTTCAGCTCCATCCCCTAACAACCAATACTCAGCATCCGTCAAATTAGCTTTAGCAAAGGCACGCACCCCTAGGTGATAACCTTTCCAGTGCAACAACCTGCCCATACTGATAAATCTTACTACGGAAGCCTCAGGCATGGGACATTGTTCTAGACGAGCTAGCTCGGGTTTAGATAAGCCTATTTGAGATAATACCTGCACATTGTTTGCTCCCAGCTTTGACAAACGTTGGGCAGTTTCCGCCGTTGTTGCCAGTGCTACTATACTCTGCCGAGCCGTAATCTTGGTAAACGGATCTCTTTCACCCAACCGTTGAGCCAAGTCTCGCAATGTTTCGTAGACCTTTCCCCGTAGACTAAAATCCGCCCAAAATGGTTTGGGTGCCTGTTCCCCACCACCAACAGGTCCCCAAATAAAGGGAACGGCTAATAATGACAGAAAACTGGGCGACCAAAACTTGACATAAGTAACATGATGTACTAAGTCAAAACAAATCTTCTCATGCAACGGACGCGCTATGAAATAGGCTTGAATCTGCCACAGGTAGTAGTGCAGTTGCACAGCGCCTTGCTTGTTTCTCCAATCTTCTGTCCAATTCAGGGGATCAAAATAGATAAAGTGCAGATTGGGGACAGGATGGCGAACCAGTTCTGCCTCAATCGGAACGCGAAAAATCGTTCTGGTTAACACCCAAGTTTCGTGATACTTGGCAACTGCCAGTGCCATATTCCAACCGACTCCCTCCTCAGAACCACAACCCGGTTCACAGGTATAGGCAGATACAAGGATTTTCATCAGCGGAGTACCTCTTCGTAAAGACTTAAGAGACTTCCAAATGTAATTTACAGAATATTAATTATTGGAGAGATTTAATGGCAAATCTTTCTCCTACAGTCTCTCTAATTTTTAAACAAAATTCACCTGAATCACCAAATCATTATAGTCGAGATCGCCTCCATTCCATTCATCTTCAAACCCAATGGTATTATCCCCTAACAGGCGAACGTGGTCTACCCCATCCGGGTTAGCCCCGATAAAGGCAAAATAAGCCATCACGTCTTGATCACTCTGATTAAGGGGATTCTCTGCCAAAAACTCCTCTGCTGTACCATCAGCGATGATAAAGGGAGCAAGTAAAGTCCCAGCCGGGAGTCCAGCATTTGTGTCTAATCGTTGGCGAACAGCCGCCTCGGCATAACCGGGATCACCGGGGCGCAAATTCCCAATGCGACCATTCGGGTCATCAATGATATAAAATCCAAAGCTATTATCATAGTCCGCTTCACTATTCACGCCAAACTGAGCCGGAATCATACCTGTTACCTGATCCCGTAAGTCAATAATTTCCCCTTCTTGCCCTCCTTGTAACTGAGTGCCAAATCTTGGCTCAGTCTTTGTGAGTTGAACATTGAAAACTAAGTCTTTAAAGTCCCAATCTTCCCCATCTTCCCACGCCAGGTTATACCGATTATTACCCAGTTCGGATACTTGAATACGGTTGAACTGATCCCCATTGGCAGAGGTCAAGCCCAAAAACACGTTGTCAGGACTACCTCCAGTCGCCAACTTAGATTTTACTGTATCCGTGGTACTATTTCTGACTAGGTAAAACCCAAATTCTTGACCCCCATCTACCCCAAATTGACGAGTCAAGCTTAAATCAGGAAACTGATGACCGGGAAGCACTGAGAAAATAACTTGGGATTGGCTGAGTGCTGCTTGCAGATACCCAGCTTCCCCAGGAGCGATACCGTTAATATAACCCGACTCATTATCCACCAAAAAAATGCCAATTTCATTAACCCAATTGGTGTCGCGTCCGGTTAAATCAAACTGAAGTTGAACCGCATCCGAGTCTGCGGCGACGAGGAAAACATTCTCGGATGTGCGACTCAGCGCTGGTTCTTGGATAGGTACAGGTTCAGGTACAGGTTCGGGTACAGGTTTAGGTACAGGTTCGGGTACAGGTTTAGGTACAGGGTTGGTTATGCTATCCGTGGTTCCTTGGGTGGAGATAGCAGAGGAATCACCAATTTCGTTAATTGCCCTCAGGCGATAGTAATATTGTGTGTTCGCCGTTAAGTCGGTATCCCGGTAACGGGTAACATCAGCCGCTGTGGTAGCTACTACTGTCCAATTCTCTTGGTCGCGCGATCGCTCAATCTTAAATCCTGTTTCATCATTACTATTATCCGCCCAGGTCAATTCAATTTCTGTAGCAGAAACCCCAGTCAGGCTCAAGTCACTCGCTGCTGTTGGAACCGTATTTCTAGAACGGCTAATTACTGCTCCTGCTCTCACCAATGGATTACCTACTCTGGGGGGATCTTGTACGGCACCCCCATTATCTGTAAACTCTCCCAGTTGAGGGTCAATCAGAGTAGCCCCCTGTGTCACCTTTTTGTCATCAGGGTTGGGTTCTAACGATTGGAAGTTTCCCCCACCGTCTTTGAGGACTGTGCCTGTATGGTGGTTGATATTCCAACCATTGCCGCCATTGTAGGCAACGTTATCAACAAACAGGGTGTTTTTGACAGTGGTATTTTCTCCACCGCCAAATAATCCTCCTGCCATAAACCCAGCATAATTATTGGCAATTGTGGTGTTGCTGATTGTTTTGGGGTTGGATGCACTCGGTAGCACAAGGGCACCACCTAAACCTTCCTTGCCATCGACCGATTCAGCTCGGTTACCGTAAAATAGGCTGTTGTCAATAGTAACGGGCGCATTCTCACCGATCCATGCTCCCCCACCTTGATCAAATGCTCGATTATTAGCAAATGTAGTATTCCTGACGATTAACTCACCCACGCCATGGCGAAGTCCACCACCGATGGAATCGCCCTTGGCATCATCAATCACCTGATTATTGATGATCGTACTATCCTCTATCCTTACTGTGTCACCCTTATAAACATAGAGAAATAGCCCTCCTCCTTGTCCGGCTCCTTTATTGCCCTCAAATCGACTGTTGCGAATCTCGATCGTGCCTTGAGTGCTGTTATCATTGGTCGGCGAAGCCCCATCGGTATAAATTGCACCACCGTAACCGAGTTGTACTGAACCACCGGCGGTCGAGTCATTGTTGATAAAGGTTGAGTTTTCAACCAAAAGACCCCCTAAAACGATATTGATCGCTCCACCATTAATTCCGGTGTTCTTGATAAACTCACTATCCCTGACAATCGTGGTGCTTTCACTAGCTACCGCGATCGCACCAGCGCCACGGTCACTTTTACCAGATTCCTTATTCCCTGATGAACTATTCCCCTCAAATTTACTACTGATGATCGTATTGGTACTGCGCCAACCCCCATAAATTGCACCACCGCCCACACCATTGGCATGATTATTCTTGAATTCACTATTTTCTACGATGAGTGTGGTGTAACTATCTGTGCAAATTGCTGCACCTGCCCCATCTTCACCAATTTGATTCGTTTTGCCATTAACCAGAATCAAATTTCGTAGGGTAAATTCGGTGGAGTTATAGCCCGCATCTCGCTTAATATCAAAGATCCGGTGGGCATTATTCCCACTAATCGTTAAACCCGGTGTTTGAGACCCATCAATTGTCAAGTCTTTATCAACGACTAGCTGACCACTGGTGAGGGTAATGGTCTTATTGGCTAGACTCGAAGCAAATTTAATCCTATCCCCGGGTTGGGCTTGCGCGATCGCAGCTCTCAGAGAACCCGCTCCACTGTCAGCAGCGCTTGTTACCGTAATGGTAGTCATAATTTCTATAGCATGCACCCGTTTTTTGCCAGATTGAATCTATCCCTCGCCAAGAACGCGAAACTCAACGTTTATCTAGGTCAGGGGATTCTATACAGGGCGTCACCGTGTTAATACATCATTAAACTTGGATAAACTTGGATTACAGCTCATAATCCATTAACAATGATGCGAACTAAACAGTGTCACCGAGTTGGCTTAGATCATGTTTCAAGTCGAGGGACTTGTTAAAAATTTAATCGCTACACTGAACCCTGTAAGTATATTTTCTCTATCTGTAGTAAAACTACTGAATTTAACCAACTACTGTCTACCCAAAAATAGACTCTTCACAGACTCTTCATAAACAGCCTGTCGTATCTTCATGAAAACTTCACAGTAATTTGACCAACCCTTCTGACATCTGCCATCTGCCTCGCCCTCACCCCAAAGGGGCAAGTTAACTTGGATTAGCCGGATTACAGATGGAATAGTTGAGACTTTACAAAACTTTGTAAAGAGTCTTTACGTAAATACTCGCAATTATTGGATTTACATTTCAATCTATGTACAACTATTGACATAACTGAGCATTTATAAGTAAATTGCTTCCCATAAAGGATTTTATTTTCCAACCCAAAATAGGTGAACACCGAACTCAAAAGACTTAGCCAGACCATAAGGATAAACTCAAAAGCCGTTTACCGTGGGTCTTGCTCACTCTAGGTCTAAAGAAAAAAGGTTTTGGGAATTTGGGCGATAAAAAGGCGCATCCCCCCGTGGGTAGATATGAGGAAATAGAAGAGGAAAGAGGAATGAATACTCAAACGTTACCATCCCCCAGTCAAACCAGTATCATCGGGATTGGCGTTCATCGGACAAGCTATGATGAATGTACCGACCTGATTATTCAAAACGCTAAATGGCATCTATCCTGTACAGTAGCGGCGACAGATGTGCATAGCATGATGCGCGGTTATCTTGACCCTCAAGGTCATGGCTATCGTCTCAATCATTTTTCCATAGTTACCCCCGATGGTCAGCCTGTACGCTGGGCAATGAATCTGTTTCGCAAATCCGGAGAAAAATATCTGCGCGATCGCGTCCGGGGACCTGAACTTATGTTAAGGGTGTGCGAACGAGCGGCGGCTGAAGGCGTGAGTATTTTTCTCTATGGCTCCACCGATCCGACGTTAGAACAATTACAAGTCAAGCTGACTCAAAAATTCCCCAACTTGAAAATCGCTGGAGCAATCTCTCCACCCTTTCGAGCTTTAACTCCAGAGGAAGATGCTGAGTACGTCCAAACCATTCGCCAATCGGGAGCGGGTGTGGTTTTTGTCGGCTTAGGGTGTCCAAAGCAGGAAGAGTGGGCGTTTATCCATCGCCATCGCTTGGATTGCCCAGTACTCTGTGTCGGTGCTGCTTTTGATATGCATGCCGGTCAAGTTGACGAAGCCCCAATCTTAATGCAACAGTTCGGCTTAGAATGGCTCTATCGATTCCTGCAAGAACCCGTTCGTCTCTGGAAGCGCTATTTATTGATTAATCCACTTTATCTGGTGCTGGTAACTTTGCAGTTCTTCAAAGTCTTGCCCCGACAAAAAAAGCATAATCGAATTGACTACCAAACTTCTCATATTATATGAGTATATGAAAAGAAAGAGGATCAGATTGGTAGTACCGGAGAGCCTGCAGCTTGAGAACATACTAAGTTCTAGTTAGGACAAGGGCAGAGAGTTTGAGAATTTATTGTAATAATGCGTGCGTCAACGCCTGATCAGATAGTAGAGTAAAGCGACTCCATAAAGTGGGAGATTATGAATAATTGAGTGATTCAACGCTAGATCAAAAATGTAGGGGCGTAAGGTTTGCGGCTCCCACATACTTGAGCGGCAGAAAAAGCAATAAGTAATAAGTAATAAGTAATATAGGGAAAAGACGGTCACAGATAAAGGAGTAAAGTTGGTGAAACCAGCATTGATAAATGGATTGTCCGCCGTTCGTCTTCTCAGTCGCCTACGGGTGATTGGGGTTGTCCTGTTGGTCTCATTACTCCTGTCTGGCTGTGTCAAGTATGATGTTTTAGTGAACGTCAGGGATGAAAACCACGGCGCGATTGTGCAGCAAATCCGCCTGGGGGAACAACTGAGAAGTTTTAGTAATGCTCAAGCGACTGAATGGCTTAAAAGTATTGATCGACGTGCCAAGGAACTCCAAGGAAAAACGACGCGCCGTTCTCAGCATTCGCTTGTGGTGACAATTCCATTTAGTAATGGAGAGGAATTGACCACCAAGTTTAATCAGTTTTTTAACCCAGTGAACCCAACTCATGGGAGTGCGAAGGATAGGGGAAGCGTTGATTTACCCAGTCTGGACTCGACGTTAAGTATAAAGCAACGTAGCTTTTTTGTGGTGCAACGGAATCAGTTGAACTATGAACTGGACTTGCGATCGCTAGCGGTGCTTTCGGCAAATGGTAGTATTATTGTTAGTCCCGGTTCGCTATTGGATTTGCAGTTTAGTTTGCAGACTCCTTGGGGGGCAAACATTATTGAGCTAGGTGATAATACGATCACGCCTAAGATTTATGAGAATGGGCGTCAGCTTGTGTGGACTCTGATTCCCGGTCAACTTAACCGCCTAGCTGTGGTGTATTGGGTTCCTAGCCCTCTGGGAATCGGCACAATTGCGATTGTGCTGTTGGTATTGGCTGGTTTTTTGATTAAATATAGGTCATTTCCGGGGACGGCAACGGCTTGAGATACCAGTGCCTCAGATACCCAAGGCTCATAGAACTATTGTCAGTAAACAGAGCAATAGGGATTCTGTCCATTCCACCACCGCCCCATAGGTATCCCCGGTATGTCCTCCCAACTGGCGGTAAAACCAGAATCCGGTCAAAAGCGCGATCGCACAACCTCCTCCAGCTAGAATTACCCCTAGCTTAAGACTACCTCCGCTCCAGATTAGGGGCAATCCACACACCCCCAGGAGTAAAAATCCCCCCCACAGACTATCAATCGGCACCTGAATCCCTTGTTGATGAAATGCGCCTTTCCCGGTGGGTTTGAGGTAAGGATAAATCGAAATCGCCACTACTTGTCCCCAGCGCCCCCATCCAGCTACACTGATTAATGCCAACCAGCGATAGGTTTCAATATCGCTAAGCGCCGCCGTTTTTAGTAATAGTAGCGCGATCGCGGCCATCGCCCCAAACGCCCCAGTAACGCTATCTGCCATCACCTCCAGCCGTCGCTTAGGATCTTGTACCCCTAAGCCATCTGCCGTATCCATGACGCCATCAAGATGCAATCCTCCCGTGAGTGCTACCCAACTCACCACGATAACCCCACTCCGGGTTAAGTTAGGCATCCCCCAGTGTTGCAATACGGCGTCTAGCACCGCTAAGATAACACCAATAAATAGTCCCACCCCAGGTGCCCAACGGGCAATGCGCTCAAAGTCCAACCCCCAACTCATGGGAATGGGGATACAGGTATAAAAGGTGATCGCACCCAGCCAAGACTGCCAGGACTTTTGCCCCATCTGCCACATTGATTGAACGTTAAACCACTTCATAGAGAATAATTTAATCCAGGGGGACACCGGTGCAGGGAAGCCCGGAAGCACAGGGATACAGGCGTTAGAAAGCTATTGAGCGGGTCAGGATTTGGGTTCATCGTTTACTACACAGAAATTTACGTATATTGTCCGATGAATAGCTGGCGAATATTGGGATAGTATGGTCTAGTAACCCTACTGTAATACCCGTAACACTCAAGTATTTCAGAACACAGTCCACCGGCACGAGCCTGTGGATGAATTTCTGATTCTTGATAACTACAGCTTCCGACTGAACCTTTAGCTGGGCAGTCGTTAAGAAAAGAAGTATTGGGTTTTGCAGTCGGGTCTAATCACAATGCCAATCCTCCTGGCAAGGCAATATTAGCCCCTTATGCATCATAGGCTTTACCCATGAGTTATCATCAACCTCCACGCCGACTTCCTGCCCCTTGTATTATTGATACGGGCATTATTATCAATAAACAAGACATGGGACGCCTACTCACTGATTTGGGTCGCGTCCGCTATAGTCACACAATTGATAGTAACGTGCAAAGTGAAGGGGAAGGATATGTGCTGGAAGTCTTTGCTGATTCCCGCCGTTCTACCCTAATTGCCAATCAAGCTATCTACATCAATGTCCAGAGTTTTGATTACTTGCAACTGCATCAGACGCCGGAAAAGCAGGCTTATTTTGATTTAATCCAGGAGAACCGTCGGCTGAGGCTGATTCCTCTATCCAACCCGTTACAGGAGCAATCCGTCGAAACCCTCAACGCCGAAGCCTTAGAAGCCATGGTTACCCAAGTCCTCAATGCCCGGTGGGACGTACAAATTGATGATGAGGGCGAATGTCCTTTCTAATCGGTTTGGCTGTCCGAACAGAGCGAGTACAACAAGGCTCCCAGGCTGCAGTTGTTTATGGCAGGGTTTCTGCTTTTTCCTCTGTTGTTAATAGCTAGGTATTTGCCGCCCTACTGTACTCGGTCATTGCTGAGTGAATCTGAGGGAAGCGAAAACCAGAACAAGAATTTCCACTGTTATTGGTGTATGCCTTTTATCCTTGACGACTGATTCGCTGGCATTGTTAAAAAACCCTGACAGTACACAAAACAGATGATGAGCCACAATAATCAAAGCACGATCACGAACCCTTAACCGCGTTGGCTCAAACATACAATTCATTTTCCTTCCAATGTCAGGCATGGTGCAGCCAAACCAAGGCACGCGCCGGTTTACTGCACAGTCCCCATGGTCTGATAGAAACGCCCCGGTTTATGCCCGTGGGTACTTTGGCAACGGTCAAAACTCTAACGCCTGCTCAGTTAGAAGCGGCACAAGCACAAATTATTCTCGCTAATACCTATCATTTGCACCTGCAACCCGGAGAAGGGATTATCCAGCAAGCGGGAGGATTGCATCACTTCATGGGTTGGCATCGCCCTATTTTGACGGATTCGGGCGGCTTTCAGGTTTTTAGTTTAAGTAAGTTGCGCCAAATTAGTGAAGAGGGTGTGGTTTTTCGTTCGCCTCGGGATGGACGATTGATTAATCTCACCCCAGAACGGTCAATTGCCATCCAAAATGCTCTAGGGGCGGATATTATTATGGCATTTGATGAATGTCCCCCTTATCCGGCGAGTCGTTCGCAGATTGAGGCGTCACTGGAACGAACGGATCGCTGGCTTAAGCGCTGTATCAATGCTCACACTCGTGCGGATCAGCAAGCGCTGTTTGGTATTGTTCAGGGTGGTGTTTATCTGGATTTGCGTCGTCAAGCGGCTGAGTCTTTGGTGTCTTTGGATTTACCGGGCTATGCCATTGGTGGGGTGAGTGTGGGGGAACCAGTGGAATTTATCCATGAAATCGTAGCAGCGACTGCACCTTACTTACCCGCCCATAAGCCACGGTATTTGATGGGGGTGGGGACGTATCGAGAAATGGCACGCGCGATCGCAGCCGGTGTGGATTTATTTGATTGTGTGATTCCCACACGCTTAGGGCGTCATGGGGCGGCGTTGGTTCAGGGGGAACGGTGGAATTTGAAAAATGCTCGGTTTCGTGAGGATTTTACGGCGTTGGATTCGACTTGTCCCTGTTATTGCTGTCAGAACTTTAGCCGCGCCTATCTGAGTCATCTGGTGCGATCGCGGGAAGCTTTGGGCTTTATGTTAATCTCTCTGCATAATGTGACGGAGTTGATTCGCTTTACCCAACAGATTCGAGAGGCGATTTTTCGCGATACCTTTACCACAGATTTTGCCCGGTGGCTAGGGGATGAGGTTGATATGACATCCTCCCAGCACTAAGTCAAAGATTATAGGGTGGGCTTCCCTTTTTCACAGCAAAGATTTGCTCAATGTCTGCCATCACCCACCAACGCACTTAAGGAATCGCTAATTTCTCCCGTGTTGAGATTCCCAAAATAGGTGACTTGGGTGGGGTAAGCAAATTCAATCTGACGCGCCTCAAATTCCTGTTTAAGCTGTAAATTAAGCTGCTGTTGGATATCCATATAGAGGTTGTAATCACTGCTTAAAACGTAATAGACAACCTCAAAATTTAAGCTAAAATCCCCATAATCGCTAAAATGCGCCCGGTCAAAGGTAGTATTCTCCAAATTTTCAATAATACTTTGGACAATTCCGGGGATGCTTTGCAGCTTAGCTTGAGAGGTTTCATACAGCACGCCAAATTTAAACGCTACCCGTCGTTTAGGCATCCGTTTATAGTTGCGAATCCGCGAATTAGTTAAATCGGTGTTGGCAAAAACGAGTTGTTCTCCACTTAAACTCCGCAGGCGGGTTGTTTTAATGCCAATATGTTCGACTGATCCGAGGAAGTCATCAACAATGATAAAATCTCCCAATTCAAAGGGACGATCAAAGAGGATAGAAAAGTAGCTGAATAAATCCTGGAGGAAGCCTTGAGAGGCTAAAGCAATTGCCACACCACCAATGCCTAATCCAGCTACAACAGCGGAGATATCAAAACCCAGATTATCTAACAAAAAGACAATTCCCAGCGCCCAAATAGCAATCCGAGCCGCCGGAATCAACGCATCAAGCGCTTGCTCGACTGTTTCACTTTGGCGGCGAGTGAGCCAATAAAGCCGGAAACCGTATTCCACCAGGGAAACCAAGAGGCGAATTCCCAGAATCGTGGCAATAATCAACGTCAAGGCATCAATCACCTGATCCAGAATTGGATGTAAGGTGAGATTGGCAATTGCGACGTAAAACGTGCCAACGTAAAGCAGAGGAATCACGGCTCGCTCAACGATCCGGATTAGGGAATCATCCAGTAGGGTTGTGGTTTTTGCCGCCCAATTTTTGAGCTGTCTTATAATCACTTGGCGGAGAATTTTGATCAGAAAAATTCCCACAACCAAGATGATTAAGGCGATGAGATAGTCGGCAACTTGATTGTCTAAAAAGGTAACCTGTAAGAAATCTAGCGTCATGAACTCCTTAAGCGAATGATACTGATCCTCATTAGGATTAACGGTTTTTCTCAATCAGGCATCAACCTTAAGACAGAAATAAAATTCCCTCCCCAAGACGGCGGGGAGGGTGAGGGAGGGTTCAAGTTAAGGTATTACTTTCTTTTTGACCTTAAGTTGACACCCATGGATATATCGTCTCCCTACACTGAGGAACCAACGACGCTTACATGATTCCTAATGCGTGCAGAACTCCTTGACCCGAAAAGTACTCAACGAATACGGCAATAATGAAGCCTAGCATGGCTAGACGACCATTCCAAATTTCGGCTTGGGGGCTGAAGCCAAATTTCCAAGCATTGCGTTGTTCGGGACTGGTGAGGGTTTCAGGTGCTGGTGTAGTGGGTTGGTTTGTCATACTCTAATTCTCCGTTTAAGTTATCTATGATTGCCTTTGTAAATAAATGTAACGTTAATTGAGGCTAATGTTATCCCTCTTAGGTGAGAAACTTCTGGATTGTTTATCTTTCGTTATCGATGTTAGTGATGCTTTCGCTCTTGTTGCACGGGGGAAACCAGAGGATGCTTCGCTCTTGTTGCACGGAAGGGGGAAAATTCAAAGCCTTCTCTCTCTAACCCCCCTTTATACCCCCCTTTCAAAGGGGGGCAAGGGGGGATGGGGGCAAGGGGGGATGGAGAGAGGTTTGGAGAGAGGTTTTCCAGATCCCGACCAAAAGTAAGCTCGCATCCCCCTTAAAAAGGGGGAGCTTTTATTAAGGAAGGGTTTCAGCCTTCAGTTGACAAAGGCTTTGCGCCCCTACAGTTTCCAGTTGAGAATAGTGCCAGATCTGAATTCAAACTGGATTATTTACCATCAGTCATCCGATCAAGTGTTAATTTTTCTGTGTCGTTCAAGGATGCTTCAGATTTTTTGGCTTTTTCGGCTTTATCAGCTATCGATTCCCATTTACGGCTTGCCTTTTTCCGTCCATATTCGATCGCCTGCTTTCTTTTCTCGGTTTTGCCGATCAATTCTTTGGTTGTCTCTAAGCCATCAAATGCCTTTTCTGACGCCTTTTTCGCTTGCTCAGCCCCTTTATCTAAATCTACAGATTCCTCGGATTGGGGATGAGCTGGGGTTAATTGTGCGGTTGGAGTTAGAGAGGTAGCTAAGGCGGCACTATTATTGTTAATGATCGCTAAACCGAAAACTAGGCAAATTGGAATTAAGCACAAGGCGAGGATTTGACGCAGTTTGCTGAGTTGTAATTTCATGTTTAATAGCGGCATAATAGTCTTTAAAGGGAACAGGGGACAGGGAATAGGGAACAGGGAATAGGCGATTTAAATGCACATCAGCTTATTCTTTTTTTGACTAAACCTACCCTGACAAGTCCATCAAATGGTGTTGGATCTTGCATTATGGATGCTCTTGGCGTCTGTGGAGACTCTCCACAACTCTGAGCATACTTTCCAATAGTGGCAATAAACCCCTACAATTTCCTTCATACTAAAGACAGAAAAAAGGAAAATTTGACCCTTTTATACCCTTGCACCGCTATCAGGTAAAATGTACTAGGGTTTCCCCTGCTTCCCCTGCTCCCCCTGCTCCCCCTGCTCCCCCTGCTCCCCCTGCTCCCCCTGCTCCCCCTGCTCCCCCTGCTCCCCCTGCTTCCCCTGCTTCCCCTGCTTCCCCTGCTTCCCCTGCTTCCCCTGCTTCCAGAACTCCCTACCCCCACCACCAGACTCCCTGCAGCAACCCCTATATTAATGCGATCGCGCGATCGGTATAGTCGGGTAGATGAGGCGTTTTCCCATCTTGATCCGGAACCGCTTCTACAAAAACATCCTTATACTCCATCTGAACATTGCCAAAAATAGTGGCAAAGGCTACGTCAGCAGCATCTCGCCCTATCCCAATCCGAATGAACCCATTACAGGGGGCGAGTCTGGTAGGGTCAAACAAATACCAGCGATCGCCTAAATACGCCTCAAAATAAGCATGGAAATCTGGAGGTTCTAAATTGTAGGCATATCCAGTAACAAATCGAGCCGGAATATTTAACGCCCGACAAAAAGCAATCCCCAAATGGGCAAAATCTCGACAAACCCCCGCTCGTTCTGTTGCGGTATCATAAGCCGAGGTATGTTGATTGGTGCTACCTGACAAATAGGTGACGTTATCGTAAATCCAGTTACAGATCGCCGTAACTCGGGAATAGTCAGGAATCAAATCACCAAACTCATGCTGTGCCAGACGCATAAGCCGATCTGACTCACAGTAACGCGATGGGTAGAGGTAATGTAAGTTTTCTAATGGTAACTTAGCCGGAGGAATTTCCTCAATCGAACTGGGATCTTCATCCTGATAAGATAAATCCACAGTTGCTTGATAGGAAATCTGCAAATCACCTGGGGATGCATTGATTCGTAGATATCGGTTTTCCATCACAGGAGTAACATACTCCTCATAATTCATGGATGGTTCTATTTGCAAGCTTTCTTGCAGGATTTTTTGATGTTTTTTCTCAACAACACTGATATTTAAAATAAGGGTACTGCTTGACGCAACACTATAGTTTAATTTACAGCCCAGCTTGAATTTCATAATCTAAAGGAGAATGAGTTTTGAGTTTTTCTCTAGTAAAGTAAATTTGCCATTATTTGGCATTTATATTAATCTTCCTTAAGTCACATTTTTTTAATCGACAATATCGAGTATAATTGCGATAAAAATAGAATTTTCTTGAAAATAACAAATTATAAATAACCAATGGCTAATGACGAGCTTAACGTTAACCTGTGCCCACCTACTTCTTAATCTTAAGAAGCTTTATGAGTCGGCTGTTTGGCGGCTGAACCCGAAGAGCGACATTGAGGAGGCTCGGCTAACACCGCGATGATTCCCACCCTTTTGGTTTCTAGGGTGGTATCGCTAAGCAAATCAATCACCTCTACTCCCAAAATTTCCTGGATTAGCTCTCTCAATAGAGGCTTGATCGCAGCATTCAAATCCGATCGCACCTGCTGGGTTAGGGCTTCCTCTCCCTGGTTAGCGAGTAACTGCTCTGGCTGAGTAACGGCATCTTCGAGAATAAGCGTAACTCTATTGCCTTGAATACTGCTAGTTATTTGGCTCGGTTGATGCCCAAGTTGCTCACGGTACAGTGATTGTACTCCTTGGGAGAGGTTGCGTTCCAACTGCCCACGGGTCGGAAGTGCTTTTTTTGACATAGACGTAACGGCTGTAACGTAGAGGACAATAGCGATGAATTAGCTCAGATGGATGCTTGGAAACTAAGCGTATCACAAAATGTCACACTCAAACTCTTGATCGCACAGGTTGCATCTGCTCACGTCCACCAAGTCCTCTGGGAGCATCTGATGAGATGCATTAGTAGCCAAAATATGACCAATGGTGAATCACTATCTAGAGTAACAGTTGTTACAAAATCTTGACATTAGCTTTGTTAACCTAAGTAACAACGCCGAAAAAGGAAGCAAAATGCCGTGGGCTCATCGGTTTGTATTCAGATTATCGAGGGAAATCCCCATTTGCGATCGCTGCTAGGTTGGCACTTGCAGCAGGCGGACTATTGGGTTTATCAATCCGCCACCCTCTATCAAGCCAGAGAGACATTCTACAATCGCCAACCCACTCTCGTCATTCTCGACTCTGACTTGCCCGATGGCGATGGAGTAGAGTTTTGCCGCTGGATTCAGCAGCAGCGACGTTCTTTAATTTTAATGCTGTCTGCCCGTAATCACGAAGCCGATATTGTCCAAGGGTTAAAAGCCGGTGCTGATGATTACCTGACTAAACCCTTTGGGATGCAGGAATTTCTGGCAAGAGTTGAGGCGCTGATTCGACGCATCCGGATGACGGCTGTACCAATGACGCTGGAATATGGTGATCTCAAAATTGATTTAGTCCAGCGCCGGGTTTGTTACCAAGGAGAGTTTGTTGATTTAACACCTCAGGAATTTAGTTTGCTCTACGTCTTAACCCAAGCTGAAGGACTACCATTGAGTCGTTCTGAATTACTACGTCGGGCGTGGCCCGATGCTATTGACAATCCCCGTACTATTGATACCCATGTCCTCTCGTTACGTAAAAAAATTGAAACCGATCCCCGACAACCGAGTTTAATTCAAACGGTACGGAATGTCGGTTATCGGTTTAATCCAGAGATGCTGGAGAGCAGCCAATCAACTGTAGGAGGACCAGAGAATCATTATCCGACTTCTCGATCCAATGCCGCACCCGTAGCCGCGAGTACAGCTTGGGGGCAATAGTACACAGGTGCAGGGGAAGCAATGTAAAGACGCGATGGAAGAAGCGTCTGGGAGTTAACTGTTGCAGTGACTCAGGGCGGGTTTTGAACAAAAGTTATTATCAATAGCTTGCGCGAAATCCCTAAACCCGCCCCTACACCCACGCGCCATACCCTATGTGTCAAGTGAAGGGTCAAAACTCTTCCACCCCCCACTCTTGAGCCGCTTGCGCTTGGGCTTTTACTAAGGAATCTCGTAACAGGTTCCAGTCCATATTAGTCGCTGATGTATCTTGTATGAGCTGACCTGTCTGTAAGTACAATATCCGATTACAGAAGAGTTTAGCCATGTCTAACTGATGATTGACCATTAAAACAGTGATCTGATCCTGATCCGCCATGTCAGCCAAGACACCCAGAACATGAGAGGCGGTCCCCGCATCGAGGGCGGATGTGGGTTCATCCAGTAAGATAATTTGGGGTTGACAAATTAAAGCCCGCGCGATCGCAACCAGTTGTCGCTGTCCGACTGAAAGTTGTAATTCGGTGCGTTCCAGCAAATTTTCTGGGATGTGAAGCCGTTCCCCATAGGTTTGAATCCGTTGTGCGATCGCGGATTTTCCTAGCTGCTGTAACACCAATGGATAAGCCAGCGCCTCCCGTACCGTCATTCCCAATAGTTTTGGTTCTTGGGGAACCAGCATAATTTGCCGTCGTAACTGAAGTACAGGAATAGTCTGAATCTCTTGATTATCCAGATAAATCTTACCGCTGGTTGGCTCACTCAATCGGTTCAACAGCCGCAGCAGTGAACTTTTGCCTGCACCAGACGGACCAATTAAGGTTATGCGATCGCCTTTAGCTACCTCAAAAGAAATATCACCCAGAATAGTGGTTCCTGGAATCGCCCCTTTAGCTGATGTGACAAAACTCACTTGCTTCAGTTGGAGTTGAGCAACCGTCGGGGATAATGAATAATCATATACCATGGGCGAGTTCATGCTTAACTAGAGGTACAGTCTCATGGTTACCTATTGTTCTCCTGATTCGTCTACTTCTCTGACGTTTCTCACTTTTACGGTAGTTTCTGCCTGGGCAATCACATCTTTAGCTAACCTTTCACTAAATCCCACCGTAAACGCGATCGCAAAATAAAATAATTCCTCTTTTCTACCTGTAGCATTGGTTGGGTTCGTATCTAGGGGAACAAGTCCAGAACTAATCAAGGCATACATAAAAACACCAAATGATGCTCCAATTACTGGCTTAAATGCCCCAATTAAAAATGGAATGATTGGATCGAGAATTTCTCGAAACTCCACATCAAATTCCTTAAGTCTAATTAAAATACTGACCACACTCCCCAACGCTCCAGATGCCCCAACCACAAACACTCGGAAAATAACTTGAGAATCTTCTGGAGATAAAGAAATATTTTCCAAACCAAAGGGCAAAGTTATGGTTAATTGTTTATCCGCTTGATTTTGTTCCTTCATTAATTGAAGTTCCTCCTTGACATCATCTAGCGATGCTAAGGTTGATTCAATCGTGCTGATTCTTTCTTCCAGCGTTTGACCGCTTTCCCCAGCAACTGAGCTTAACGCTCTTTGTGGAGCCTCCATACCTGCTAACGTTTGTTCTATTTCCCGGCGTTCATTGCTAATTTTCTCCAAGGATTGACTAACTTGGGCTATTTCTGAGTTTTGAGTTCCATAATTCAAAAAATAAACAGAAGAAACCAGCGCAATAATCCCCGCCAACGAAAAGGGAAAACACAGTCCGATGATCACTTTGGTTGGCACTGAATCTAAATAGTAAATATCGATAAAAGTATTATAAATTGATCGTCTGAGTATGATAAAAAATGATTCGTGTCTCCGTAACGAGCGCAACAGTCTAAGGCGGGTTCGTTTTACCAGAGAAATATTAGCTTTGCCATCCACAACAAATTTAATCGCTGGAATTAAAACATCAATGATACTGGTAAGTTCAAGAACTCTTGGTTCATGTCCTTTGTCAACTTGCTTCTTTTTTATACTCAGTCTTTCAAGCCTCTGAATAAAGACTAAAATACTAGAAGTTTCATCAAGAATTTCTTGGCGAACCTTTGGTAATTTATCAATACTTGTTTCTTTATTGACTAATTCATTAACTAATTCCATAATTTCTTGCTTTTTGATAGCGAAATTATGCATATAGTCTTGAGTTGAATTCATTCTAGGCTTCCCGATACATCATCGTTCCCAGGCAGAGCCTCCCCTAATTTTCAAGGGAGCAAACCTTGACTAAAAACCGTCCAAATTGTCCAACCATCGACAAGTAATAACAATAGCGTCAATCCTAACAAAATTAGATACATCCAAGGTTGTGCCAATGGACGAATATCCGTGGTATCGATACCTGTATAAGTTTCTACTAACTTAACTAACCGAGCAAATCCCACCACACGCATGGGTAATAAATACGCCTGATCCGATGACTGACTCACAAAATAGTAAACCAATCCGCCTTGTCCCGTCGTCCGCATTTTTAAATCTTTAACATCCGCCCAAGGTAACTCCCAACCCTTACGGAAAAAACGAGGAACCCATTTCGGATAAGTCACCTGAATTTTCTCATCATCCACAATTACTCGTTCACTCAACGCCCCATAAAGCGCTAATGACCCCAAACCAATTCCTCCCCACAACAATGCTGGCGGTACAGGTGCCGAAGACACTTGAGCTAAAAAGGGTAGAGGTACAGTGAGCGCCACGTATAGACTCAAAAGAGTGATCCGAATTAAGGGAGAAAGGCGAAATGTAGAAGGGCTAGACTGAACGTTTTGTTCTGATTTTGATAAGATTTCCATATTTGATGACATAAGTTTAAAGTTGTCTTTCTTTCCAAAATGCACAAGCTAAATTAACCAGCATTTCTACCTTTAATAAATAATTTTCCTATTTGTTTCGTGTAAAACTTCTTTTATATTCTCATCAAAATTAATAATTCTATAGCCAATATTTAAAACTTGTGTAACTTTTGCCGGCTCAGAATATTTATTTAATAGAGAATTAAGTGCCTGGAGGGAATGATTTTCAGATTCGGAATTCATTTTTACTCTTTAGTATCAGTTATTGCGTTTCTCATAAGCATGAGGGAAAAGGGTGGGGGCGCAAGGATGGTGCCCCTACAGTGCGTCTAAAGCGTTTTTCAACTCGATGTAGTACATCCCATCTTTTCCAATACTGCTCGGATAAGTTCTAAGTTAATTTTTTCTTCCCCAGCTTCCCCAGCTTCCCCAGCTTCCCCAGCTCCCCCAGCTCCCCTATCTCTCTTCCGGTGTCCACACAGCATCCTTCCCTTGTCCCCAAAAGCCGTCATATTTTGTCACCCGTACATCCCCTAAAACCTTCGTCTGACAGGCTAGACGACGATTATCTGTGGGAGAATGGGGAGGCAGAGAACGTCTTGCCTTATCCTTCCAGTTGGCTTCTGAAACCTCCCCTTCTACCTCAACGGCACAAGTACCACAGCTACCAATTCCCATACAGTTGATAATTTTGGCATTGCCGTTGTAAAGCGCTACACCATTCGCCAGTAAAACTTTGCGTAAATTACTGCCTGGGTCACATGTAAATGTTTTTCCTTGAGCTGTTACTTTAGGCATTGATGATTTATCTATCTTAGTTACTACAGCTTTCTCTTTCTAGTTTACATTTCTTTACAATTTACACAACCATCCTCACTTATGACTTCCCAAACCCCCACCCCCATCTGGATTTACGACACAACGCTGCGGGACGGTTCCCAGCGTGAAGGACTCTCCTTGTCCATCGAAGATAAACTCCGCATCGCCCGCCAACTGGACCAACTAGGGATTCCCTTCATCGAAGGCGGTTGGCCCGGTGCGAATCCTAAAGACGTGCAATTTTTCTGGCGACTCAAAGAAGAACCCCTAATCCAAGCAGAAATTGTCGCCTTTTGCTCAACGCGACGCCCTCATAAAGCGGCAGCTGATGATCCGATGCTACAAGCTATTTTGGCAGCAGGGACACATTGGGTCACTATCTTTGGTAAGTCTTGGGATCTCCATGTCACTGAAGGGTTGGGTACTACCCTCGACGAAAACCTGGCAATGATCCGAGATACCATAGAATATCTCCGCAGTCAAGGGCGGCGAGTGATTTATGATGCCGAACATTGGTTTGATGGGTATAAAAATAACCCAGATTACGCCCTGAAAACCCTGAAAGCTGCTATGGATGCGGGGGCTGAATGGTTAGTCTTTTGCGACACCAATGGCGGGACTTTACCTCATGAAATTGGTTCCATTGTCCGAGATGTTATCGAAAGTTTAGAACTCAACCCGGAAAACCAAGGCAGGGCGGGTTTTGAACCAACGTTATCACCAACAGGCGGCGCGAAAGCACATAAACCCGCCCCTACACACTCAACACTCAACAATCAAAACTCGCCTCGATTGGGCATTCATACCCATAATGACTCCGATACCGCCGTGGCTAATGCTTTGATGAGTGTGGTGGAAGGCGTCTGTATGGTTCAGGGAACTATGAACGGCTATGGCGAACGCTGTGGTAATGCTAATTTGTGTTCCTTAATTCCTAACTTACAGCTCAAGCTAGGGTATCACTGTATTCAAGAGGAACAATTAGCCACATTGACTCAAGTGAGTCGTTTAATTAGTGAAGTCGTCAACTTAGCTCCCGATGACCATGCTGCATTTGTGGGTCGGTCGGCGTTTGCCCATAAAGGCGGGATTCACGTTTCCGCCGTCGAACGAAATCCACTCACCTACGAACATATTCCACCCGAACAGGTGGGGAATCAGCGGCGGATTGTAATTTCTGAGCAATCCGGACTCAGTAACGTTTTGGCAAAAGCCAAGAGTTTTGGACATGAACTCCACAAACAAGACGCCGCCTGTCGCCAAATCTTGGGACGCCTGAAAGAGTTGGAAAATGAGGGCTATCAATTTGAAGCCGCCGAAGCCAGTTTTGATTTACTGATGCGAGACGCCCTAGGACAGAAGCAGCAGCACTTTGACCTGAAAGGGTTTCAGGTTCACAGTGACATGCTCCAAGGTATCGGTACACCTTACAGTAATGCTATGGCGACGATTAAGGTCACGGTTAATGGTGAGGATATTTTAGAAGTGGCGGAAGGCAATGGACCTGTGTCAGCGCTGGATGCGGCGTTACGGAAAGCGCTGGTGCGATTCTATCCAGAGATAGGAACGTTTTACCTGACCGACTATAAAGTGCGGATTCTAGATGGTGCGGCTGGCACATCAGCGAAAACTCGCGTGCTGGTGGAATCGAGTAATGGCAAGCAGCGCTGGACGACAGTGGGTGTTTCCGCCAATATCCTAGAAGCGTCTTATCAGGCGGTGGTTGAAGGGATTGAATATGGTCTGTTGTTACAGTCTGCTGTGAAGACAGCGGTTGAACAGAACGTGTGAACTATAGGAGAATCTAAGCCAACTGACTTAGACAGTACTTACGCACAAACGCCACATATAGTAGGGGCACGGCAGTGCCGTGCCCCTACAGGTAGCGCCTGTGCCGTCAAGAAAGCGTAAGTCCTATTAGATTCTCTTAACCCATAAAGAAAGTCCTAACCTTTATAGCGACAGCTATAATTTTTTCTTACCCAGCTGCCCTTAACGGCAGCAATTCCAGGCGCAATGGTAGTGATTACCGTACATTTTCCCAAAAGGGCTTGCGTAAATGCCCTCGGATGAGTTACAAAGGTATAGTAATGCTTCCTTGCCGAGCGCCAACTCTACGAACCGGCAAAATTTAAAACAGGAAGCGTTTTTATTGATCCAAGCATTTGCAAAAGTTACTTCGAGAAAATTGAGAGTATGACTCAGCAAGTTACTCACCCCATGGTGAAGATGCAGCGTCAGGTGCGTTCACTCGTGGAATCCAAGATTATCAAACCTAGCGATAGTATATGGAAAATCGCCCTGCTTTATGGCGACGAGTGGTCGTTCTGGAAAAAGGAACTCATAGAATTTGGCTTCACCATGCAAGATCCAATTGGTGACTTACTCGCCGTGGAAGCATGGGATGAAGAATAGAGATCCTGACGCCTTACAGATAAGAGCGATTACGCCAGCCAACCCTCTAGCGACAGGCGGCTAAAGCTGCTGCGAGTTCTTTCGCCGTTTGGTAGCGATCGCAAACTTTGAGTTGACACACCCGGTCGATTACTTCCCGTAATGGGGGAGCGATCGTGGGTGCTTTGGACAAGTCAAACCCATAGCCTAAACTACGGCGGCGATAAAATTTAAGGGGAGTCATCCCGGTTAACAGAAAAATCAGGGTCGGACCAATGGCATAGAGATCGGATTGAGTGACTGGAGTCCCTCGGTCTTGTTCTGGGGCGCTATACCCTTCGGCACCAATTCGAGTTCCTGGCATTGTCCCGATCTCTTTCACGGCGCCAAAATCAAGAACAACAATGCTGTTGTCTCGATGACGCACCATTAGATTCGCGGGTTTAATATCCCGATGGATCAATGGCGGATCGCTCGAATGAATGTAGTCAAGAACATGACAGGTTTGAATCATCCACTCAATGGCTTGATCTGGAGTGACCGGTCCTGCCATCAAAATCCGTTGCTCCAAATCTTGTCCGTGGATGAGCGACATGGCTAAATATTTTTTACCCCCTTCCATAAAAAAGTCGTAATACTGGGGAATTCCGGCATGATGTAAAGCTTTTAGGGCACGCGCCTCTCGCTCAAACAGTTCTTGGGCTTTGGCAATTTGTGCCATATCGGCATTCATTTCCTTGAGGACGAGTAACGTCGGGCGTCCCTCAATTTTGCCTGTACTATCCCAGGCGAGATAGGTTGTCCCCATTCCCCCCTGTCCCAGGGTTCGTAACACTTGATAGTGGCGGATGACCCGTTGTACGGGGACTAAGGGTTGACCACAGTGAATACAAAATAAATTACCGGGAGGATTGCCCAGGTGAGTGCAAGACAGTTTAGAGTTAGGCGTTGGAGAGACTAAGCCAGAACTTGGCACAGAAACTGGGTTAAGTTCAAATTTGAGCATCGGTCCTTCTCGAGCCAGCCGAATCAGGGCTTGATTCGGTATCATTTCTCGTGACACCAATACTCCATTGAGAAACGTGCCGTTGGTTCCCTGATTAACCAACTGCCATTTATTTCCAGATCGGGCGGGGGTGACTCTCAGTTCTAGGTGATGCCGAGACACTAACGGATTGTTGATAATCACGTCATTATCTGGCGATCGACCAATACGAATTGTAGACTGGTTGTGGAATTTCCACTGTTGTAATGGAGTGGATGCCTGCGGATGTAGAAGGGTCAGCGTGACCATAGTCCTCAGTTTTTTGTTCTTAACTCAGGGCTTGTCTCAACGTATTCGCGGGAGTCCCTTGAGCCAAGATATGGCTCTTGCCGCCCGGTTTGGTATTGGTGGTTTACTATTCAGACTGATTACTGGTACTTGTTGCATAAGAGATAATTTAATCCTTGATTAAAGTTAGTCGCTCCCGTCCTTTGCGGGGACTGGGATTCCTATAAGTCCTTGATGAACCCACCGATGCACCTCTTTTTTTAGTAACTTGTGTAGTTCGCTTACATTTCTGGAAGCTAAGGCTTGCCTCGCTGTCTACACCATCAGTCTTTTTCCTCTGATTCAGTTGTGTCATATCATGTCCGGTAGCATCGGACATAAATTGTGTTAGCTAAGTTTAAAATTGTAAAGACTTTCCATCCCTTACTGTTTCCTGTTTTCCCTGTTCCCTGTTCCCCAAAATGATGTGCAGACAGGCATAAGATGCGTCTCTACCGCAGGGGGAAACAGGGGAAGAAAACCATCAAGAGATTTGGATACATCGGTTGATTTTAACTAACTAATCACAGATGACCAACGTCCTATCACCAACTCCGTTGCTGAAAATTAGGTCGCACTTTTACTCGGATGAGTATCGCGGTGATGTTGTCATGACCATTTTGCTCATTGGCTAGGTCAACTAACTGTAGGATACCCTGCTCAAGGTTAGCGCGAGAACTGAGCAAAGGAGCGAGGTGGGTCTGCCAGTGATTCTCTATTAGTTCATTATCCGATAAACCATCGGAACACAAAATGAATAAGGTATCCTCATTGAGTTCCAAAAAGTTAATGTCAGGATTGACAAACTGGTCACTGCGTGGTCCTAGGGCTTGAGTGAGCTGATAGGCATCGGGGCGAGAATAAGCTATCGCCTCTTCAACGCCGCGTTTAATTTCCCGTTGACCGACTTCATGGTCTACGGTGAGTTGCTCTAAACCGCCTTTGCGGGTTAACCGATAGAGACGGCTATCACCCACATGAGCGATCGCGACTTTGGTATTCTGAACCAACATCATTGCCAAGGTAGTCCCCATGCGACCACTGCCTGAGCGAGCATTTTGTTGGTTGACATCATAAATCTCCTGATTGGTTAGGCGAACAGCTTCGCGAATAGTCTCTTGTGTGGGTAACTCTTCCTGCCAATGGTCTTGAAAATACTCCTCCAGCTTCTCCACCGCCATGGAACTAGCAACTTCTCCGGCTGCATGTCCACCCATTCCATCACAGAGAATATAAAGACCACGAGCGTCTAAGGTTCGACCAATGGGGGTTTCGTGCTTTTTAATCTGTGCTTGAATGCCAAAGCAGTCTTCATTGTGATCCCGTTGGCGACCAATATCCGTGCAACCAACATCGTCAAGGCTGAGTAATTGCATCGGTAGCACAACCGTAGGACCCCCATCGTCATAGGTACCAACCGTGTCTCCTAGGGACATTCCCAGCAAACTCATCGCCTCTTCAGATGTATAATCAGCCATATCTAAGGTGACCGTCGTTGCTTGTTCTTCTTGTGCCTCTTCTTCCGCGTGAGCGATCGCTTCTAACTCAGATCGCAATTGGTCAATCGTGGTAATTTCCTGGGTACACATCTGCCGGAACACCGTCCCCAATGAGGTCAGTTGAGTCCGTTGCGACTGGTTAAATAACAGCCGCCACATTTGCCCCAAATCCTCTAACGTGGGCGGTTCATCTTCGGGATCATGGTAGAGGCGGGCTAACCCCAACACCTGGTCTTCATCAACTCGTAAATTGTTAATTTCCAATAGACTTTGGCAACAATTCCAAGATTCAAGTGCCTGCCAAAGTCTTGCCATTTCATCGAGCCAGTACAATAGCTGTAACGTAGATAACTCTTCACTCCCCCACAAATCACTA
Organism: Coleofasciculus sp. G2-EDA-02; assembly: GCF_040226375.1. Lineage (NCBI taxonomy): Bacteria > Bacillati > Cyanobacteriota > Cyanophyceae > Coleofasciculales > Coleofasciculaceae > Coleofasciculus > Coleofasciculus sp. G2-EDA-02. The sequence continues at coordinate 51,094 of NZ_JAVKEW010000197.1, forward strand.
AGGAGTTGCCATCCTGAGCGATCTTGGATCAACATCACTGCCTGATTATCCTGCTGCCACGCATCATGAACCTCTGGCACAGTGGGATAATGACTTTGTTTCAAGGCTAAATAGGGTTGTGCGATCGCCGGAATTCCCAAAATTGACGAGGATGGGGACGGAAATTCCCCAGATTGTTGTTCCAGTAGGGCTTCCAGAAGTGATTTCTGAAAGGGCTGGCAGTCCAAAACTTGGACAGACGTTTCTGAGCCGACTGGGATATTTGCTAGAGTGTCGCGATTTAGGGGTTCTATGAGTCGGTAACGTTGTTGAACATCCAGATAGGTGATCGAGTGAGTATTGTAGGAAGAACTTGCCTCAGACGTTGCCGTTGATGATGCTTCGCTTAGATTTGGCTCTAACTTATGCGTCTGTGATGTTGCTGGGATCTCTTGATCGGGTTCAACCGTTGATTTTGCCATCAAGGTAGAACTCTTTGCCGTTTCTGGCTGATCCATTTCCTGCGCCAGAGTATCAAAATCGGTTTTGGGAGCACGGGGAATTTCTCCAGATGTCGGTTCACTCTCCTGGGTTTGTGTAAGTTGAGCTGATGACTCCAGATCCGCGTTGCTAGCGATTGGCTCAGCATCGGCTGAGGAACCCTCTACATCATCGGTTGAGGTGACGCCATACTCCGGCTCTTTGGCAATAATTGCCCACCAAACCGTTCCTGTAAACGCACCACAGTTATGGCAAGTTTCAGCATTAACAGGAACTTGGGTGTCGCATTCTGAACACACTTTATGGATCAAGGAAGTTCCACATCGCTGACAAAACTTGTGAGTATTCGGGTTTTCAAAATGACACTGGGGACAAATTAACATAACGGAACTTCCTCAATTCCTATCAGGTTTCTAAGGCTTTACTATGAGCTAGCTGCCATCTAGTTTGCCACGCCAGAATCCAAGGTTGCAGCTTTTAAGGGGGTTGTTTATCCAGTGTAAAGGCGCAGGGAAGCAGTATTGACAAGGGAGTTAACTCAAAACTCAAAACTTCCCCTCTTCACCAGTTTTTGGAGACAGACAAGTTCAGTGGGCGTCAGATCACGCCACTGACCCGGTTGCAACCCAGAAAGACGCAGGTGCGCGATCGCCACTCGTACTAGTCGTAGGGTGGGAAATCCCACGGCTGCGGTCATACGCCGTACCTGACGGTTACGCCCTTCGGTCAAGGTGATTTCTAACCAGCAGGTGGGTACAGTTTTCCGAAAGCGAATCGGGGGATCGCGAGGTGGTAGAGCGGGTTCTTTTCGTAATCGCTGCACTTGAGCTTTTCTTGTACGGTAATCTTTAATCACTACACCCTGGCGCAACTGATTCAAGGCAGCTTCATCGGGAATATGTTCCACTTGCACCCAATAGGTACGGGGATGTCGAAAGCGGGGGTTAGAGAGTCGGTGCTGCAAGCGTCCATCATTGGTCAACAAGAGCAATCCCTCGCTGTCTCGGTCAAGGCGTCCGACGGGGTAAACCGACGACACCGGAATGTAGTCTTTGAGAGTTCGACGAGGACTCTCCTCCCTATCCGTAAACTGACTTAAGACATCGTAGGGTTTGTAGAACAAAAGGTATCGATACACATCTTCAATCTTAACCGTTGTCAGTTGGAAGCTTCATCTTGGGACAGGGGTAAATAATCATTAAACCGTTGCTGGTCATAGAAGTAAAGCGTGCGAATTGGGTAAGGAATATTAATGTCGGCGCGATCAAAGGCTTTTTTTATGGCAATAATGGATCGGGTTTGCACCTGACGTACTCGTTGCTGCTGCGGCAATGTCCAGTAGCGGACGACGAAATCGATGGAACTATCGCCAAAGCTGACTAAATCGATTTCTGGTGTTGGATTGGACAATACACCCTCCACCTGAGTAATGGTTTCCTCTAGGAGTTGAGCCGCTTCAGACAAGGGAGTATTGTAGTCAACTCCGACACCTAAATCCGTTCGTCGCTGTCCGTAAGCTGTTCTGACTTGCACCGCACTGGTAAATACCGTTGCATTCGGTAGGAGAACTCGTTCGCCTTGATAGGTACGAATTTGGGTGGTACGGATGTCAATCTTCTCCACCGTTCCTTCATAGTCTTCAATAATCACCTGATCGTTGATGCGAAACGGTTCTTGCACCAGTAACAGCACCCCAGCTAAAAAGTTTTTGAAGATATCTTGAAAGGCAAAACCGACGGCGACTGAACCCAACCCCAGCGCCGCGATAATGTCACCAAGCCGCAAGCCAGGGAAGGCGATAACACTAGCGGCTAAAACGCCAACCACCCACGTTGCTACATAACTCATTTTCGCCAGCAGCAGTTGCAGCGATTGGCTACGGATTGTACGCTCTCCTATCTTAGCGGTAACTTGCTGGATGCCATCGGCGCTGTAGCGAGTCAACAGGACAATGATCACTCCGCCGATAAGTCCGGGCAAAACTTCAATGGTCGAGCCAAGTAGATTGAGTAAACTGGATTGGATTTGTTGAATGAGACTGTTCACAAGTCGATCACTAAAGGTTTAGACTGACTGTTCAAGATCTTCGCCGCGAAAGTTTCCCACCCGTGTAATTGGTCAAGACTTCACTAGTCAGGATAAAATCGGCGACTAGTCGGTACGACGACGGAGGACGGAACCAGGAAATTCTCCTGCTTGAGTTCACCTGAGAAAGAAGCTGAACAAAGCCTCTACATCCCTCATCCTTTCACAACGAGTCTGTGCCGGGTGAGAAAATTTCTCGAAAATTCAGCTAAAATGCTGACATAACCTGGCTGAATCTAGCTTATTATTCTGGCACAAGCCAAGGATGTTTCCGGGGGAGTGGGTATTGTCCCTCTTTGCGGATGTTTTACCACCAGAGTACATTGTAGGTAACACGTACTGCTAGACAAAGCGGCTTGAGAACAAGCCTCGTTTGAGGAAATCTGAAAGGTGGCTTAGCTCTAACTCTATGTAAATTCAAGCTAGGTGTTACCTGCAAACTTATTGAAGAACGTTCTAGACAATCCTATTTGTCACTCCAATTGATTCATTCACCTTCTAGTAAAAGTGTAAAAACCTATGGGATCTCTTTGGTCGTATATTTTTGCACTGATTTTAATCGGCGGCGGCTACGGTATCGGTTCCGCCAAAGTTATCAATCAGGGCAATCAAGCTATAGTTGAACGTTTGGGGAAATATAAGAAGACTTTACAGCCTGGACCGAGGGTGGTTTGGCTGTTTTTGGAACGTATTGCTGTGGAGGAAACTACCCGTGAGCAAGTCTTAGATACTGAACCTCAGCAGGCAATCACGAAAGACAATATTTCTGTAGAAGTCGATGCGGTGGTTTACTGGAAAATAAACAACCTCTATAAAGCCTACTATGATGTTGAAGATGTAAAAGAGGCAATTGGAAATTTAGTTATCACAACGTTACGGTCGGAAATTGGCAGAATGGATTTAGATGAAACCTATTCATCCCGCTCCGAGATCAATAAGCATTTGTCAATTCATCTCAAAGAGGCTGCCGATAGCTGGGGGGTAGAGGTCACCCGCGTGGAAGTCCAAGGAATTAAACCTCCCCAGACAGTGTTAGACTCCTTGGAGAAGGAACGGGCAGCAGAAAGCGAGAAAAAAGCAGCGATTTACCAGGCAGAAGGAGAGAGAGAAGCCGCGATCGCCCAGGCAGAAGGGACGGTGAAATCCCTCGAGATGATCTCAAAAGCGCTGCTAGAAAAGCCTAACAGTCAGGAAGTGCTAAAGTATTTGATTGCCACTCGTTATGTGGAAGCTAACGAGAAGTTGAGTGAAAGTAGCAACTCCAAAATTGTATTTATGGACCCCAAAGCCTTGACTGAAGCGATGACTGATTTAATGGAAATTCCGGAATCACCAATTAAGAGGGATGGCGGAAATGGCTCGAATTAAGTCAACACAGACGTTCCGACGGAACGTCTCTACTGATGCGTGACTTCTGTAACCGTAATCAGGTTACGTCAGCCGACTCTCTAGTCAGCGTCCTCCTCCTCAGATGTGGGAGTATTCATCTCTTCTTTAAAACCTTTAAGGGTTTTTCCTAATGCGCGACCCATGTCTGGAATCTTCTTGGGACCGAAAATTACTAGCGCGACAATCCCAATAATCGCTACTTCGGGCCATCCTAAGCCAAACATACTCGTCTGCTCCTGTAGACTCTGCTTACCTATCATATATAGCCAGAGACTATCTTGTGAAAACGGTTATTTGGTGGAGATGGGTCTTTTCGCAATACCAAAGGGATGAGCTATAGGCGACAGCAGAGCGTTCTCCCAAAGGGGAGCGTCGGGAAGGATAGCCTGACAATGAAGCGAAGCGGAATTGTCAAATTTCATGCGTCGAATATTATATACTAGAAATGTGGCAAACGTAAAATAAACAGATTTGCCGTTCTACGCCTTTGTTTCGGGCAATGCACAGAGTAGACACCCATAGCTGGAATACGTTTTCTGGAAAAGCAAAAAACGAAAGTTCACAAACAAGTTCTCACACTTAAGAGAAAAGTATTTAAAAGTGGGTCTGGCCATCTTACTCACTTTTAAAAGCTCGAATCCTACGCCCTAGAAATAGAGATCGTCATAGATGTAGTAGGTGGGAGAAGCCAGCAGCGTATACTTGTATCGCTGTCTGGAGTATGTCACAAGCTGATATCCTATACGAGTAAGGTGGCTCGACGAGCCAGGAAACCCCGTCAGTAATAATGGGAATTCCCACCCTCAGCAGATCCTTCGCAGGCTCAGGAGGGTGGGGAGGATGTCAAACCTACCCCCCTATCGTGATGGGTTGAGCGTTAACGTTTAAGATTCAAAGAATGTCAGTAACCACCAAGCCTTCCCTGCGAGAGCAACAACACCCCCTTATTTGCCAATTAGCCGACTGTATTGAAGCCAATTGGCGGCGTTACCTGGATTTGTCGCCCTATCAGCTTCCCGCCGAGTTAGGCTATGTTGAAGGACGCCTAGAGGGTGAGAAACTCACGATTGAAAACCGTTGTTATCAGACGCCACAGTTTCGCAAACTGCATTTGGAATTGGCAAAAGTGGGAACAATGCTCGATATTCTCCACTGTGTCATGTTTCCCCGTCCAGAGTACAATCTACCCATGTTTGGCTGCGATTTAGTCGGCGGACGAGGGAAAATCAGTGCCGCGATCGCAGATCTGTCTCCGGTGAATGCTAAAGGTATCTTACCCGACGCCTATCGTCAACCGTTACAGGCTTTACCAACTCCTCATTTCCAAGACGTCCGTGATTTGCCAGAGTGGGGCGACATTTTTTCAGAATTTTGCCTTTTTATTCGACCCAATAATCCTCAAGAGGAACAGCAATTTTTATCGCGAGTAGAGAATTTTCTTCAAATTCATTGTACTCATGCAACTAATGCTACACCCGTTTCGGCTGAAGACCAGGCAGAAATTCTAGCCGGTCAGCATTATTATTGCACCAAGCAGCAGAAAAATGATAAAACCCGTCGTGTGCTAGAAAAAGCCTTTGGCGCGGATTGGGCAGATCATTACATGACTACCGTATTGTTTGACTTACCATCTGGGTGATTTGTCATTTGTCATTTGTTGATTGAGAAACCTCTTCCCCTACTTCCAGACGTTCCCCGCCTTACGTCTCTACTCCCCCTACTCCTCCGGCTCCTGGAGCTTCCCCATCTTCCCCATCCAATTAGACGTGGCTTGCTCCTAGCGTCTATAACTGAAGGAGGGGGCGCGAATTCAGAAATCAATCCTATTTATATTAGGAAGATATGGGGCATAAACCTGGGATGGATGAAGGACTATTTTCTAAACCGATAACTCGTTGGGCGATCGCTCTGGCTGTTGGCGGAACCCTCGCGACTGGAGTCGCGGCTGTTTACAGCCTCAATCGGGTTCAACTGCGTCCAACTCAATCACACCCGCAGCCAGTAGCTACACCCGCTATCGAAGCAGTAACCGCCTTAGGACGCTTAGAACCTGATGGAGAAGTTATTATTATATCCGCTCCCACATCCTTGGAGGGTGCCAATGTAGTGAAAGCATTACTCGTCTCGGAAGGCGATCGCGTGCGGGCAAATCAAGTCATGGCGATTATGGATAACCGCGATCGCTTGCAAGCGGCTGTAGATCTTGCCAAAAAAAAAGTTGAAATTGCCCAAGCGAACCTGGAACAAGTGAAAGCGGGTGCCAAAGCGGGCGCAATTCAAGCCCAAGAGGAAACAATTAATCGCCTTGAAAAAGAATTAGAGGGAGAAAAAAAAGCCCAACAGAGCAAAATTAATCGCTTAGAAACTCAACTGAGAGAAACCACCAAAGCTCAAGAAGCCACGATTCAAGCTCAACAAGCTACCGTTAAAGCTCAAGAATCTACGATTAGACGACTAGAGGCAGAAAAACGCAACGCTGATAACGACTTTGCCCGCTACGAGCAGTTAGCCGAAGATGGTGCAATTTCTACCTCAGAATTAGAAAGCCGCCGCTTAAGGGTAGAAACTGCCCTAGAACGCCTCAGTGAGGCACAAGAGAACCTCGCTCAACAACAGGCGAATCTTATTCAAGCCGAAGCGAACCAAGCTCAAACTATCGCTAATCTGAACGAACAGCTCGAAGAAGGTAGAGTCAACCGGAACAAAACTATCGCCGTTCTCGAAGCTCAGATTAAAGAAGAAGAAGCCCGTCTAGAAGAAATCAAAGAAATTCGTCCGGTTGATATAAAAAAAGCCGAAGCTGAAGTTGAAAGTACACTAGCCGCTGTTGAACAAGCTCAAGCTGATTTAGATTCCTTAGCTTACGTGCGTGCCCCAGAAGATGGTCAGATTTTAGATATAAATACCCGGGCGGGAGAAACCATTAAGGAAGGGGAAGGAATTGTCGAACTGGGAAAAACCGACGAGATGAGAGTAGTTGCAGAAGTCTACGAAAGCGATATTAGCAAAGTACGTCTCGGACAGCGTGTTGCCATTCGTAGTGAAAGCAAGGCATTTGAGGGCAAACTGCAAGGAAATGTTAGCCAAATTGGACGGAAAATCGGCAAAAAAGATATTCTCGATACCGATCCGGCTGCTGATGTTGATGCTAGAGTCGTGGAAGTAAACATTCGTCTACCGCCAGAAGATAGCAAAAAAGTTGCCGGATTAACCAACTCAAAAGTTATCGTAGAAATCTTGCTTGAATCAGAGTCTAATTAATTTAAAACTTAAATGAAAATCCCGCTCGCGTGGTTACAACTGAGTCGCGAAAAAATACGATTACTGGTCGCGATCGCTGGAATTAGCTTTGCGGATATTTTAATGTTTATGCAGCTTGGTTTCCGCGATGCCTTGTTTGAGAGTAATGTGACTCTGCATAACAATTTAAAAGGTGACATTTTTCTAATTAGCCCTCAGTCCACATCAACTATCGCGATGAAAAGCTTTCCTCAGCGACGATTATATCAAGCCTTGGGTTTTGAGGGTGTCCAGTCAATTAGTCCACTCTATATGGATTTTGGTTTATGGAAAAATCCGCAAACTCGGGCAACTCGTGGCATTATGGTTTTGGGATTTAATCCAGCTAATCCAGTATTAGATCTACCTGATGTTAACCAAAATTTGCATAAGATAAAAATAGAAAATGGGGTTTTATTTGATGACACATCTAGACCTGAATATGGTTCAATTGCTCAACTATTTCATCAAAAACAAGAGGTAATTACAGAAGTAGAAGAACGTCGCATCCGGGTGGTAGGATTATTTAGTTTAGGCGCTTCCTTTGCTGCCGATGGAAATATTGTCACAAGTGATCTCAATTTTTTGCGTATTTTTCCACGACGAAATAAGGGACTAATTGATATTGGTATAGTTCAATTACAACCCGGAGCAAATATCCAAAATGTTTTAACTGACATGAGACAGGAATTTCCTGATGATGTCACAATTTTGTCCAAGCAAGAATTTATCGATTTTGAAAAAAATTACTGGCAAACCAGTACCGCGATCGGTTTTATTTTTACCTTGGGTATAGTGATGGGCTTTGTTGTCGGTACAGTAATTGTTTATCAAATTCTTTATACCGATGTTTCCGATCATTTACCCGAATATGCCACACTCAAAGCGATGGGTTATACCGATCGCTATTTATTGATGGTGGTTTTCCAAGAAGCGCTTATTCTGGCTATTTTAGGATATATTCCCGGAATGGTAATTGCTTCGGGATTGTATAGTTTAACAAAAGCGGCAACTCGTCTACCGATGATGATGACTTTGACTAAAACCATAACTATTCTAATTTTGACAATTATTATGTGTTGTGTATCGGGGGCGATTGCTGTGCGGAAACTCAAAGCGGCTGATCCGGCTGATATTTTTTAGAGGGGTGGACAAGGCAGATGGCAGATGGCTCCCAGGAAAGAGTACCCAAGCTAAAAAGGGGGTTACAAAAGCGAATTTGGCATGAATTATGAATTCTAACGTATTACTTCAATCTCCTGTCGTATCGATTAAAAATCTCAATCACTACTTTGGTAAAGGTTCTCTACGTAAACAAATTCTCTTTAATATCAATCTAGAACTATTACCCGGAGAAATTGTATTAATGACAGGTCCTTCGGGTTCGGGTAAGACAACCTTATTAACCCTAATTGGGGGCTTACGTTCACCCCAATCGGGTCAAGTTCAAGTCTTAGGGAAGGAACTCATCGGTGCGACAGAAGAAAAACTGGTGCAAGTGCGCCGTCATATTGGTTATATCTTTCAATCTCATAATTTGCTCAAGAGTCTGACGGCTTGCCAAAATGTGCAAATGTCGGTGGAACTTCACCCCGATATTTCTCCTACTGAGGCGGTAGCGAAGTCAACAGCGATACTAACCACAGTTGGTTTAGCCAACCATCTTAATTACTACCCCGATAACCTTTCGGGAGGACAAAAACAGCGGGTTGCGATCGCGCGGGCGTTAGTGAGTCATCCTCAATTAGTTCTAGCCGACGAACCCACAGCTGCTCTGGATAGTCAATCAGGACGTAATGTGGTGGAAATAATGCAACAGTTGGCAAAAAAACAAGGATGCACCATTCTACTCGTAACCCACGATAACCGAATTCTGGATATTGCCGATCGGATTATTCATATCGAAGATGGACATATTCAAAGAAGTCATAAGTAATACATTATAAATAGCATCAGTTACTTCGGTTAAGAACGACGTTTAGCTTTGAGCAACTTGATCTAATAATTGGCAGTTGGTGAATAGGTTTAGTTAATCCGCGCCCGATTCGTTCTTAAGGTCACATTAACCCCCTCACTGGATTGCTGAAGCACCAGTAAAGGAGTTGGTTTAGCTTTTTGATCCCAGTGAATCGAAACAATTCGTCCTTGAATCGTGGGTTGCCAGCTTTCATCCTCTGGAGAAAGAAAGGTTTCGATACAATCAATAATCTGGCTAATCGTGGCTGAGGTGGCTTGAGTGGGTAATTTAGTCAACTTGATTTGAATCCGGAATAGCACTCGCATGGTACGTTTACCACTGCTTTCCGTCTCGTACTTGACATCAAACAGTTCATCAACTTGCCTGCCTGTGGTGCTAGCAATACCGATCGCACTTTGAGCCGCCTGATTCGGTCGTAGCGCCACACTGATGATTTGTTTTACCTTGATTTTGATTTGATTAACAATGGCAAAATGAAACACCTCTTCTTCCATCCGCAATCGCAAATAGTCTAAGTTAAATTCGCGAGAGTGAACCAAATCCGGATTGGTTTCCATTTTGCGGATAGTGTTGAGCGCCAACTTCAACTTTTTCTGGAGGTCTTTGGTCTTAAACTGCTCAAATTTCAGCTTCTTTCCCACGGTATCTAGTTGTATTTTGCCATAGACCAGTAAGCCAACTGTGAGTAAGAGCAGTCCTATGGAGACAAACATCCAGGGTGTTCCAGAGGACTGAGTATCGGCAGGTGAAGGAGAGACAGCCGTTGGTGACGGCTGAGAAACTTGAGCTAATGTAGATTCTCTAGGGATAATCGGACTGGACATAGTTCCTGCTTGAGAAGATGTAAGAGTTATTTCTAGAATGCCTTCTAGGGAGTGGATCTGGTGCAATCTTGCCCTGGTTAAGTCTACTAGGGTATCCCGACAGCGATTTTCTGTCGGTGGGGAAAACACTGTACCGAGCCGTAAACTCTTGCGAAAGTCCCCTAGGACTCCGCCATGAATGTTAGATTGTTCTGGATTTGTGTGGTTGATCGATTTGCCGCTTCAATGACAGATGCACTCATGCAAATTTTGAATTACAATCCGGGAAAAAGGTAGCAGCAAACCGAGGTGTTCGTGCTGAATGTTACCCTTAATGGAGCCAGCGTGCCCGGTAGCTGCGAGCATCAATGTGGCACAAATTGGGAAATCGGCTATAGCGACCTAAGCCACCGGGCCACCAGGGTTCAAGAGACCAGTAAATCTGATTGCCACTTAACCCTTCACACACAAAATCCATGGCATCTCCCACCAGATGCCGACTATACTTGGCACCCCCAACTGCTCGATTCACGTAAGGGGGACGATACCAACTGGTGACGAGAAAAGGTCGCCCAATGCGATCGCGTGCCCGTTGTGCCAGTTTCGCAATGCGAACCATAGCATCCACTGTAGCTTGATTGGGGGGCATGCGCGTACCTCCATGGGTGGCTTCTGCCCAGGTAAAGCTACCATCGGGAATGATTGGTGCTGATAGCTGAATATTGTAAGGTGTCCAACGCTCAGGGCGTTTGGGAATCACTACAGGCGTCGGCTTTGGCGGTGCTTCTTGGGCTTGACGACGGGCTTCATTCATTCGTTTTTGGTCTTCCAGGAGAGATTGCACTGCCTGATTTCTGGTGGGCAAATCTCGCCAAAGTTGAACTAAACGGATTAAAGCTTCCCGTTGGTTGTCATCTTCTTTATAGTCCTTGGGTATCTTCCCGACAAAGCTAATCAGTTCTCGATCGAGTTCCGCTGCCAGTTTTTGCATGGCGGTGGGGTCAGTGGTACTTGCTTGCAGGATGTCCGGATTAATGCCTAGGTGACTTAACACCGTGGCGCGGGAGTCAAATTGATTCCAGACTCGAAAGCCTTCGGTGAGGGCATTGCGTTGGCTACCTTGTCCCTGGTAGAACTTCGGCACGCGCTCGATAAATGCCACCAGAGCCGGATCAATAATATCGAGATTTTCTTGGGGGGAGGCATTTTTTTCCAAAGACGCGATCGCTTCTTCTCGGGTTCGCAATTGACGCCACAGTTGAGTTAGGCGCAGCAGCGCTTCCCGTTGATGGGGATAACCGCTATAGTTACCAGAAACCCGTCCCATAAATTGCTTGAGGGGAATATCCAGTTTTGATGCATCCTCACGGGCTGATGTCACCTGATCCGTTGGCACTAAAGAACCAATGGCAGCATCCTGGGTATCCAGTTTCCGCCAAATCCGCACCGCTTCTAGCAACGCATCTCGTTGATGAGGTAATCCCGTATAATATTCAGGGAGTCGCTCCACAAGAGTCAGTAAGGCTTTATCTAGATAGGCAAGATTTTGAGGCAGGTTTTCGCTTTTGAAGTCAGTGGCTAAATCAGCGAGATACGCTTGTTTGAGCGACTCAAAGTTACTCGGTTCTAAACGCGCCATAGAGGGTTGACCGGCTGGCGGCACATATCCCCTAGCTACGTTTTGCAGGAATTCATCGCTATAGCGTCCCTGTTCTAGCAGCCATAAATCATTCCCTTGCTGTCCCTGAGCAATTAAACTATCGGTAAGCGCTCGGATAACATTAGCCGCATACTGAACTTGTTCTGGGAATGTATTCACCTGATCGGGTGATACCCGATTGGCAGGCGATATGCCTAACCCCGTTTCTTCATCAGCAAGAGTCGGAGACGAATGAACCTGATACAGAGCCGCCAAAATTGGCTTGTGAATTCCCACTCGTTCGGCGGCTAGAAGATAATAATAATTCCGTTGGTCTGGTGATAGTATTGCCATGATAAATTTTGATAACCCAACATACGGCACCCATTACACAATAATCTATGGCTTTTTCATCGATTAACTCAGCAATAGCCGCCCATTGCTGGAAAAATCTACGTCTGATTGCCACAGATATGGATGGAACGCTAACACGACAAGGTAAATTTAGTGGGGATTTGCTGCAAGCATTGGAAAGTTTACAAGCAGCAGATATCCCTGTGCTTATTGTTACAGGTCGCTCCGCCGGCTGGGTTAGTGGTTTGGTAAATTATTTACCTGTGCAGGGTGCGATCGCAGAAAATGGTGGGTTATATTATCCAGCCGACAGGGAACAACCTGTCTTTTTATCCACAATTTCTGACATAACCACTCATCGCCAACAATTAGCCGATATCTAAGCTGCTACGCAGCTAAACCGGATAAACAGCATTGCCTTTGTTTTTGATTTTTCTATTCCATTTAATTATAAGCTCTCCTTCATTTAATAATTTATGTAGCAATTTTTCTAGTTCTTCTACTGATTCAAATAGTCGAT
>NZ_JAVKEW010000198.1:0-12219 GCF_040226375.1 Coleofasciculus sp. G2-EDA-02
ATCGACTATTTGAATCAGTAGAAGAACTAGAAAAATTGCTACATAAATTATTAAATGAAGGAGAGCTTATAATTAAATGGAATAGAAAAATCAAAAACAAAGGCAATGCTGTTTATCCGGTTTAGCTGCGTAGCAGCTTAATAAGAGTTTCCTCAAACTACAATTTACCACGACAGGAGGTGCTATACCAAGAATTTGATGGCTCTCATACCGTTTGTTGAGCGATCGCTCAACAAGCTCTCTTCGTGGTTTACGGCAGCATAGCTTTCGGCATTGAATCCACCATACCCTTCTGTTGAACGGCTTCAAAGGCAGCTTCACCCAAAATTCGGTGCGCTGCTGTCGTGGGATGAATGCTGTCCCAGAACAAAAACTGAGCTGGATTGCTACAGGCACCAGACCCAGATACACAAGCACTGGTAACATTGGTAAAGCCAAACGCTGCGGGATTAGCGATCGCTTCTCGATAAAGGGTATTGGCATCTAGAGTCGCAATCTTCAGGTCAGGATGCTGCTGGCTTAATACCTTGAGCGATCGCCTCAAGCCTTGATTGTGCGCTTGTGTTAATGCACTGAGACTTGCAGAATTAGCGCTGGTTCGCGTAGCGGGTAACTGTCCCAAATCGGGTAAATTTGCCACCAGGATATTTTTAGCACCCACACTAGCAACAGAAGCGATCGCTCCTGTCACATTCTCAACCGGAATAGTCGCGCTGCTTGCTCCCTGCAAATAATCATTTGCTCCTGCCCAGAGTACATACAGTGCATCTGGATTTGTCCGTTGATGCGCCTGGGTAAACGACTGCACCTGTGTCACCAATCCGGGGACAAGACTGCTGCTAGCGCTTCCAGTTGTTGCACCCCCATAGGCTAAATTAGTAACTCGTTTAGACGGCAACTTCAGGCGAAGAGCAAGATATTCAACCCAAACCCGACCATTCGAGTAACGTCCCTTATAGTAAGTCGGATTGGGCGGATGCATCCCCCCTGTCATCTGAAACACCGTTCCCATATCCGAAAGACTGTCTCCAAACACATAGAGCTCATTGATGGAATCAGAGCTTTGAGTTGATAGTATCAGTGCAACCATAAAAGCTATAAATGCCAGGACTGCTGCAATAAATCGTTGTTTGAAAAATCCCAAAATCTTCCAATTTAAATTCCTCCTCCCTAGTCGAGGAAAAGGGCTAGTATTTGTTTTTAGATCTCGCCTTTGCAAGATGCGTAAAGGAACTACCCAAGACACTTAATCCACTGTAACGAATCCTTTCACTGGGCAGGGAGGTAAAACCGTACTCAATAGGGGAATTGTCCGCCAAAAAATTAGTATTGGTCTGCTTTTAACTCAACTGCATCATGCGTCCTGGAGTTTAACACCATTTGACCGCTGGTTATCTCGCGCCCTTTGTTCTTTTTGTTCTTCCTGCTTTCTCACTTAACATAGGTATTCTTAGAGCGGGAAGGGAGTAAAATGGGCGAACCGTAAATTATTATAAAATACGAAGGGATAATTCTCCGTAGAAATACGGAAGAATTACCACACTCTTCGTTAGCTAATTGCTTCTGTTTCCGCATCCAAGTCCTCTGAGATACTCTTGAACAGTGCCAAAGCTGCTTCTAGGTCTTCAGCAATGTCCTGGGCTAAAACATCGGGTTCAGGCAGATTCTTGAGGAAGGCTTGATTTTAATCGAACTATCTTCCTGGGTTTTACTGCTTTTCTTTGCCTCTTCCCAGAGAAGTTCCTGAATCTTTCTGTAATTGATTAGGTGATAAATAAGACCTCCCAAGGTTCCAGAGAACAATGTTATAAGATTACATTTCTATAAGGAAGTCTAGCCAAATAGGGAATCAAGCCAGGTTTAAAAGCTAGGTTCACTGTTCATGGAAGAAATAGCTAAAGAATAATCCTCCTATCCGTCGTCTTCCTCCCAATCGTCTTCTTCATCCAAATACTGTGAAGGCGGTTCACCATGTCTTTTCAGAACCTTTGGCTCTTTTCGTATTGACGTATATCCGTTACGGATATAGTATGAGGCATGGCTAAAAAGAACCTAACCAATAAACCCCTTACTCCAGCAGTGTTTCATATCCTTCTCGCACTCTCCACACAGGAGCGCCATGGCTATGAAATCATGAAGCAGTTCAGGCACTCTCTGTTGTACCGTTCTCCATAAAATATTGACATCTGTCCCCCAATACTCATGCACTAACTTATCTCGCATCCCCGCAATATTCTTCCAGGGAATCTCAGGATACTGACTTCTCAGAGAATCGGGAAGATTCTTAACCGCCTCTCCAATAATCTCCATCGCCTTCTCCACAGCAAAAATCTTCTCCTCATTTTGGGCAAACTCCTCAAAGTTTACCCCAGATAAGAATCGTTCAACCGCTCCAATTGCCTCCAAAATATCCTGAAGGAAATCGTCTAACTCTCGTTTCGTCATACATAAACAACTTCTGACAAAATTCGCTCTTTCAATCTGGGCTTCAATCCATTTTTCGTCACTACATCAACTTTCATGCCCAGATTGTCGCTGAGATAGTTTTCTAAATCAATTAGTTCAATCAAGTCAGGCGCTTCCGTATAATCGATTAACACATCAACATCACTTTCCTCATTCTGTTCTCCTCTCACATAAGAGCCAAAAATCCCCAATTCGCTCAACCACTTGTATTTCTCCAGAAGGATTGGTTTATATCGACTGAAAAACTCTCGGATTTCTTTAAACGTTTTCATGCTGCCAAAACTGCATTTAATTCTATTAATATGCTATTCAACTCCCCACCAAACAACTGCACCGCTTTCAACTGTCCACCCTTGCCATCAAAGGGCGTGTATTCAAAATCATCCACCTCAATCCTCAAGCTGGTAGCAATGTGGTCTTTGATCATCACTAACCATTCCCGCTGTTCTGGGGTAAACTCCCTCCCCGCTTGTTCCTGTTCCTCCAACCATTGCTGAAACCTCCGATTCACCATTTTTGGAAACGGTTCTAAAACATCCGTCTTCCCAATGGCAAAGCGTACCAGAGAAATGACATTGGTTAAAAGCTGCTGCGGTCCAGCACCCCTGACTTTTGAGGTTTCTAACTGCTCGTAGGCTTGCCACAGCCGCTCGGTTGTGAGATTATGAGGAGGACGAGCGATCGCATCCGCTAACTGCCGGATTTGCTCGTAAGTCACCTGACGCTGACCATAAGGCTGATTGTAGATAATCTGCAAGGCTGTAATTTCATCTTTGTTCTGTTCGATAAACTGCTGGAAACTCTCCACCAGCGTTTGCGCCTTCTCCCGTGCCGACGTATCAAACCCCGCTGACAGCACCTGGTCTTGACTCACTGTATCAATAATCTGCTCCCGTTGTGTCTTGAGGTCGTCGAGTAGTTTCCGCAGTTGAGGGTTATCAAACGGCGTACAGGCATCATCCGCTAACTGTACCGCTGCTTGCTGCACCTGCTGTTGGGTAGGCGTTTCGGTTTGAAACTGCACTTTCGCCCGTTCGATTTGCTGGTCTGGGTCAACGGCACCGAGTAAGCTATTGATAATTTGCTTGAACTCTCGACCCGCAGTAGACTGGATTTCGGTGCGATCGTTGTCCGAAAGCTTCCGGTCTAACCGTGCCAATCGACCTGCTAGGGAAGTTAGGGTGTCCTCATCCCGATTGTCTAACGCCACCGACTGCAATAGTTTATCAAAGGGAACGGTACGTTTACGCTCTAACGGTCGAGAGTCGCTTTTATCACTCTCGCATACCCCCACCGCATCCACAATCACGAAATGAGTCTTAACCATAGCACCGGGAGTTACCGCTTGAAAATCATTGGGGTTAATCGTCCGCGTTCCCCGTCCCTTCATCTGTTCAAAATAAACCCTGGATTTAACATCGCGCATGAATAGAACGCATTCTAGCGGTTTAATATCCGTCCCGGTGGAAATCATGTCTACGGTAACAGCTATTCGAGGGTCATAGGAATTGCGGAAGCTGGCGATTAAATCCTCTGGTTTCTCCCCGGTGGTGCGATAGGTAATCTTTTTGCAGAACTGGTTCCCCTTGCCAAACTCCTGCCGGACAATCTCGACAATATCCTCGGCGTGGGTGTCATCCTTGGCAAAAATCAACGTCTTCGGTACTTCCTCCCTGCCAGGGAAAATCTCGGTCGATAGCTTGTCTTTGAACGTGCGAATGATGGTGCGGATTTGGCTTTCAGACACGATATCCCGGTCTAGCTGCCTTGCCGAGTATTGCAGATTTTCATCTAACTGCTGCCAACGGACTGCCCGAGTGAGACGCGATCGCCTATCAATATAATGACCCGCCTCAACTATGCTACCCTGTTCTGTAATCCTGGTGCGGATGCGATAGACCTCATACCCGACATTCACGCCATCGGCAACGGCGCGATCGTGATTGTACTCCATCACCAGATTCTGATTGAAAAAGCCAAAGGTCTGTAATGAAGGTGTCGCCGTCAGACCAATCAGGAAGGTGTCGTAATATTCCAACACCTGCCGCCAGACGTTGTAAATCGAACGGTGGCACTCGTCTGTGATAATGAAGTCAAAGTATTCAATGGGAAAGCGGGGATTGTAGCTGACTTCCTTGGGTGCCTCAACTTCCACCTCGCTGTCAAACAAAGACTCTTCCTCTGTCTCCTCCTCAAATTCGGCTTCCCCTTTCAGCATGGAGTACAGGCGCTGAATCGTGGTAATACATACTTTGCTCACTCTGTCAAGGGTGTTGGAAGTCAAACGCTGCACGTTGTACAATTCGGTAAACTTGCGCCCATCATCGGGGGTTACATACTGCTGGAACTCGCGTAAAGTCTGCTTGCCCAGATTACTGCGGTCTACCAGAAATAGCACCCGCTTGGCACCGGCGAACTTAATCAGGCGATAGATAAAGCTGACAGCGGTGTAAGTCTTGCCGCTACCCGTCGCCATTTGAATCAACGCTCTCGGTTTCGCTTGGGCAAAGGACTGTTCTAAATTTGCGATCGCATCAATCTGACAATCCCTCAATCCTTCTGTGTTCAAGGGTGGCAGTTGTCTTAATCTGGCTCTGAGGGTATCAGGTTCCTCAATCCATTCTCGCAGAGTTTGGCCTAACTACCATGGCGAGTAACACCGAGCTAGAGATGCGCTGGCTCGAAGCGTGGAGTGACCTGTATGAACTCATTAGCCGTTACGAGGTGCAGGGCGATAGTTTTCGCCGAAGAAGGCAGGAGTATTGAGGGTAATGTTATCACCTCGACCATCGGCGGCAAAAGCCCATTTGACCACAAGGTCAAACGGTTGATTTTTCATCGTTGGATGACTCTTTGACTTCAGAAGCCGCTAAGAAACATGAGTTGTAGTACGGGAAGGGTTCGCCGTTAATCTAGGAGGTATACTTGGGGGGTGGAGGCGGTGAGTAAAAAAGTGGTACAACAAAGAGCAATTACTGATGCTATTAAAACGTTTGCAGATGTAGAAAATCGCTTTAATCTCCGGCGCACTGAAGATGAGCAATTTTTTACGGAATGGTATGAGGATTTGCCGGAGATTAGCGATGTGGAAAAAGAATCTCTGGATTTAATTAGACGCCGATACCTTTATCATCTAACAGATGGGAACCTCACGGAAGGAACGGTAACTCTGTTGATGGGTTCGCCTTTATTGGAAAAGGCGGGTTTTTACGACCCTCCTTTTAAAATGCGGGGGGAGGCATCGGTTGAGATTGTTTTAGATGAAGATGATGAAGATGCTGAAACTTTGCGGGGTCGGATTGATGTTTTAGTAGTGCAAAATCGGTTTTGGGTAGCGCTGTTGGAGTCGAAACGGACGACTATCTCGGTGATGTCAGCACTTCCACAAACGCTGGCGTATATGATGGCAAATCCCAACCCGGAGCAAGCCGTGTTTGGCATGGTAACAAACGGGAATGGGATTATTTTTGTGAAGTTATCTAGGCAAGGTACGCCTCAGTATGATGTTTCAGATACTTTTTCTCCTGCACCTTTACGCAATCGTCTTTACGATGTTCTGAGAATTTTGAAGCACATTGGTCAAGTGGTTACAGAAGGATGAAGAGAGCTAATCAACACTGGCATTCAAGGGATTTGCACCATTTAAGTTGGGTCACGCCACTACGAGAGAGCGATCGCTCCCCCAACTACCATCCTCGATTCGTGAGCGCAACGCGCCTGAGTGCTAACATTCCACCCAAAATCAAGGTAGGAGTCAGCTTTTGATATTGAAGAAGAGTTCCAATGGAAAATTTTCCATTGTGATCGCGTTTTCACCCGCTGCCTTTCGTTCGTCCATCCGCACGAGAGTCGATTGGTTTTGAAGTTCTTGGCGCAATCTTAAGCACTATTGAAGTAATTGTTCAGTTTCAGTAGCTCTATTGTTAGGTCGAGCCTCAGCTATTGCCTCAGTGCTTAACAATTCATTACCTCCGTCCCCCTGTGGGGGTGTGTCCGGTTTCCCTACGTTACCACCTCCAGATGGGTCATCGTCAGGGTCTGGGTCATCATCTGACTCGTTCTCTAGTTTAACGTCGGAATCCTCATCAAAAAACGTGTCGGAATTTCCGACACCGTTCCGACAATTTTCCGACAGGTCTTCATCGTCTAAAATCTGCTCTGCATCTAAGTTTGAGGCTATAGAATCGTCAGAATTCCGACAATTCCGACAATTGTGAGCATTGTGCGAATTGCCCTCTGAATCGAGTTCACCTGTAAAGGGCGCGGTAATAATCGGAGTAGCCAAAAACTCGTCGGAATTGTCGGAATTTGGAGTGATGGGGGGCTGAGTGTCTTCCAAAGTCAGCATTCTAGTCCTTTTGGGATTGTCGGAATTAGGGTCGGAATTTGTCGGAATTCCGACGCGAACTTTCTGTACCGGAATGGCTTTGATGCGGAGGTCTTTCCCTTTCCCCGATAAAATTGCGTATCCGTTTTCTGTCAGCGTGGCAAAGTCTTGACGGATTTCTGCGAGTGAAGGCTTGGGCTTACACCGTTTGAAGACGCTATTCTGGACTTGCACTGCTGATACTTCCGTCCCTTTTCGTAGTGCATAAGCGTGAATTAGGGAGAGGCGACCAGAGATTGATTCACCGGTGTGGTTGTTGGTTTGGAGAATGCGGAACTGTCCGATACTGAATTTAGCCGCCCGGATTGCTCGTTCTAAGGTATCAATGCCAACATGGAATGGGTCTTTTTTCTGCTCATATTTTAATTCCATGCAGTGCAGCAGCAGGGCTAATCTCAGGGTTTGACTGAGCATTTTGCCTAAATAGGCATAGAACGCCGGATTATCAAATTCCACGGCTTGTTGATTTCGCCTTATTTCTTCCCACCAGTTTTGCCACCGTTGTTGTGCTTCCCTAGAAAAGGACAAAAAAATAGTGGGTAATTCTTTATCCTCATCTGTTGGTTCTATGCCGGCTATTTCTCGCAGTTGCCTGTGTAGCGAGTGTAGGTGGTCGTATAATTCTTGTAATTCCTCATCAATAGCGACTTTTAAGTCAGACCAAACAGCGAAGTTATCGGGTGTTGTTGGCACAGCGATTAAGAAGCGACTAATGAGTCCGTCTCCATCATCCGGGTCACTAAACAACTGTTTTACCTTAGATAATTGAGTTGCACCTGTTAAATTCAAGCACAAATCTTTGAGTTCAAAAGAGTCTTTGTCGTCAGATCGTTCAAACTCGATATCTGATGGAGCATTCCAGGTTTGCAGTAAAATTTGTCGGGTATCTCCTCCTTTATCTTTATATTGATCCAATTTCAGCAATCGCACCAATTCATCAAAGACCAAAGTACAACCACTCTTAAATGCTAGTTCGCTCATCCGACGCAATGCACCTTCGGGACTTCCAGCTTCGATTAATTGCTTGAGGGGAGGAGAGGGCATTGTGGTTTTGAATAGCTGGGGATTGTCTGGGCTATTTTTTAGTTTTTCTTTATCTTTAGAGGACTTTTCTTGCCAGGATTCTTCCAGTTTTTTTAGTCGTTCTTTGAGTTTGTTATACTCATTTTTTACTTTTTTATAGCGACGTTTAATAGGGCTAAATACAGAGCGCATTGTCTGACTTTTGCCAGCCGATGCTAAGGCAACAACCATTGTCCAAAAGATGGGATACTCTACCCAACTATCGGCTACAGTTACACCTTCTTTGCCAAGAATCCCAATATGTCCTCCCATTTCGCTGCCGCAAGCGGCTAGGAGATACTGGTAAAGATAGACGGGGTCAATGCGGTCGGAATTGGCTTTAGTTAAAAGTGCTGAAGCTAAGGGAGCGGGCAGAATTTGAGCGATGTCTAGTAGTTGTTGGCGATAATTGAGGAGTTCGTGGAGTTCTAGAGCATCTTCTGTTTGGGTTTCTTGACGGCTAATATAAGTCTCGATTTCACCAGCTAAATCTTTGACTCCCTTTAAGGGATAGCCATCCCAGGTGGCTAATTCAATAAGAGCCGCTGTCTGCTGGGGTGGGTTAATGTTGCTAGTAACGATTGTTGTTACTTGCTCGTATAAGAAATGGTTAGTGTTAGTGGAACTGTTCTCATTGGTTGAGGGTGAATAATTGCCATTAGAGTCACAGAGCGAGTTATTGTTATTAGGAGCGTGGCTATTAGTACTGGAGCGAGCGCCGGAATTACCTATACCCTGACTCTTGAATGGTGAAGTCCATCCATCTTGTTTTGCCCAGTGCGCGAGTGTACCAATGCCAACTCCATTTCCTTTAAAGGATTTCCATTTCTTATCGCATTCTCCTGGCTTGTATTTTGACGATTGACGGCTCCAATTTTCCCATTCATAGAGGAGAGAATCGTCGATGGATTTGAGAATCATCCCTACGGTATACCATTCATTGTAGTCATCGGCACGGCTGGGGGATAAGGTGGCAAGATAGGATAATGCCCAATCTACATCAGTCCATTGCCGTTCTTGGTGGTAGGTACGAGGAGTGGGTTGGAGGTAAGCTAAAGGAGTGGTGGAATCAGTCGCAACGTCTTGTCCGGAGTTTTTGGATTCGGAGGGTTCATTAAGCATGGCTTCTAAGATCCACAGTGGCGCGATCGCAACATGGATTTCATCAGGAGCGCAACCGGGAACCCAGATATAGAAGCCAGTAGTGGGGTGGATGCTCGGAGGTAGGCAAGATTGTAGCCCCGTCCAGCGCAGTTCAAGCTGCTCGCTCTTCCCATCATCTCCAGTTACGCCAGTGGGGAATTTTTTAGTGCGGAGCGCTCCGGCGTATTGTTCTGGCACTAGGAACAGGTATTGACAGCGCCCAGGACGCCCGGAGGTAAAGGCAACTGTTTTAGGTAATTCTTCCCCACCTGAGAGTTCGAGAATTTTTTCTCTGGCAGAAGCTCCGTCCTGGTCTAGTGCCATTAGGTAATAGGTGTCACCGTTAATTGAGACTGGTGTACCAACGATCAGTCCGTAGCCTTTGGGGTAGCAGTGGTATTGAGTGCCATCGGCTTTGTCCACTAAAGAGCCGTTCATTACGGCTTCTTTCATTTGGGTGGGAGTAAGCGATTTTTTCTGCCAGCCCACGCCTTGGGGGACTTTTCTGCCATTAAGCAGGCAGAGTTGCCAGTCAGACGGAATACAGGATAAGCCTTGATAAAGACGAATCTTTAGGTCGCTAGGGGATGAGTTATTAGGCATTGAAAGCTCCTACACCAAAGGGTTTTGGGAGCCGGAGTTTCAGGCGAAACCATCCAAGGGGTTAGACTTAATCAGTCTAACCTCTTGATTCAGAGCTGCCGATTCTATATCATGGAAGCACTGATGAGTGCCGAAAACTCCGGCATAGCAGTTAAGAAGCGACAGTTAGAAAAAAAACTCAGAATGGGGATTCTAAGGTTGTTTTTCGGGTTAGCTGTTCGCTTCAAGTTGGGATAATCGCCTCACTTGGGACTCTGCGAAAAGTTTGAGTGAGGCAAAATTCCCTAAAAAAGCAGACTGTTTGATCATCTCATTTTTGCTTGCATCAGAGTTACTCATTAGAAAATTCATCATTGAGTTATTCTATAATCGATAAAAAGTTTTATCAAGTAAAGAATTGTTACAGTTAGGATCAAGGCATCTACTTCAGTCGCCATAGTTTTTTGTAAGTGTAGGTGGGGTATTATAGAGAGTAGGCAAGCATAATTGGTTAAAATACCATATAATCTGATAATCTGTCTAAAGTATTGAAATTAATGGATGCTGGTTAACTGTGTCTGCTGTCAACTTTTGGCTACTTGAGAAATGAAATGTCAGCAAAAGTAGAAGAAAATGTCACGCTAGATAGTCGAATTCACAAACGCATTGGTGAGTTAATCGAGGTGTTGGTGAAAGATGAGCGCGTTGGTAGCTGTCGGGAATTAGGTAGGCAAACTGGTGTTTCATTCAACACGCTAGTTAACTGGTGGGAAGGGAAATCCGATCCAAGGTTACAAAAGTTAATGAAGTTTGCCTATGCAATAGGCTGGTCGATGACAGAGTTGATGGAATATGCCGAAGGCGATGAAGATCCCCGTGAGGTGATCGCTCGTAAAAAAAAAGTGCAACAGCAGCAGTACCCCAAAGCGTCGTAACGGGGGAAAATCTATTTCTTGACTATTTGAATTCAACATTAACCCCAGAACAAATTGAGAAGCGCGAATTATTTTTGCAGCGCAGTAAACCCGATTTATTACCAGACATTTTATCCCGGAAAAGGCTATATGTCTTATTAGTAGACAGCATGGCAGTTAAGGGAATTTCAGAATTAGATATCTTTGAGAAAACCTCTATTTCAGAGAACTTACTGTCGAAGATTCGGGATATCGACATGGAATTTAAGTTCGGTCGTTCCTGCCTAGAGCGGTTGTCTCCCTATCTTTAAAAAGTGGAGGATTGGGAAGAATTAAGACCTGTTTTTAAATTGCCTTATATTTATTATCAGGGATGGGTAGACTATTTGATTGAAGACTTACAATTCAATCAATTGATACCTAGATTCGTAGGTTTAAAAAGATAAGTTATTACCCAATCAGCTACCATTTTTCGCGGTAACAGTAGGGATTAAGATAAAATTTAGAGTAAAGTGATGGGATGAAATTATCAGGTATTTCAATGACAGAGGACAACAAACTTCTGAAAAACATAGGTACAGTCAAAGACTATCTCATCTCATCAGACTGTCGATTAATTCCTAGCTGTCCTAGCGAAATAACAACAGACATTGAAAGGTTAGTTCTTTCAGCTGCTCTAGTAATAGCTGTGCCGTTTCGTGTTAGAGCAAGAAACTCTCGAACTTTGAATACCACAGAGTCATCTGGAGTCGTGTAGCCTTTTAGAATTGCGACGGCTAAACCCCGTTCGATGTCGTTCAGTGTGGCGGTTTGATTGTCGCCTACGAGTAGGTTTTGTTCGTGTACTGGCGTAACTGTAGAGATAGCAATGCCGTTATTTGTAGGTTGCCCAGAACTGTGGACAATGTTGAATGTATAGAGCCGCTCAACTCCTTCGGGAGAGCGGGTTTTTATGAATAAATTTGTGATTGAGGTTGTTGTAGCACCGGGGAATTGCAGTGGTTGAATGGGTTGGACAAATATCATTCGAGCTTGGTTCGTTTTTAGTTCTGCATCAGTGTTAAAAACGGCTTTTGATGGGTCTGATAATCGAATGTAGGTAATGAATTCGCTGGTTTGGGTAAAGTCAATAACACTGGCTCGACCGGACCAGACTTGGAGGTTATTAGTTGTGTTTGTGGCTGCATCTATTTCTACTATTCTTAGTGCTGGTGTTTGAGCTTGCCCAATCGTTACAGTACCTAAAACGGTAAAAGTTGCTAGGGCGGGGGAGAGTAAAGCCAGACAAATTTTTTTCATTTTTGTGTAGTGAGATTGGTTGTTTATCGGCGTACTGAGACAAAGGAATTGACCAATACTGATACTTCAGTTCCTTCTGGTAAAATGGCTACGTTGTCTTGTTTCAGGAGTTCTTCATCGGTGCGGTCTGAATGCTCTCGCAAGCGTTCGGCAATGGGTGTAAAGAATCCCTCTAAAGCGGCTGCTAGTATGTCGGGTTGAGACTTGGTGCTTGTTTGTACAGTGGTAAGCTGCTACGCAGCTTAATTGTATAATATAAAGACAAGGTAAAGAGCGCGGTCGCCAGGATATGCCAGCTAAAAATCATCTGTCTCAAGAGCAGAAAGAAAGACTGATTAAACTCCTAAAGGAAGCTAATGAGTATTA
>NZ_JAVKEW010000199.1:0-18873 GCF_040226375.1 Coleofasciculus sp. G2-EDA-02
TTGTATTTACATTACCACAATAGTAGAACGTTATCCGAATTATTTGACTGGCGAATTTATTCGCTACCTAGACGGTTCGCTCGGTTTCATCTCCCAGCTAAAGAGCGTGGGAGCCTTCACCCATCGCTTGAACGGTAATCACGCCAATTACCAGACGAGCAAGCCAAAAACGAATCGAGCCCTGTGCGATGCGCTCTAACAGCAGCAGCTTGTTATCTTGAGTCGGTGATTGTCATTTGTCATTTTTCATTCGTTATACATTCTGTAGGGGCGGGTTTCACTACTATCCTTTTTTCTCTCACCCAGATGTGACTAAACCCGCCCAGACTTGACCCTTCGCTTACAGAAACCAGAACCTAATGTGTAAAGTTGGGTTGAGGGGCGGGTTTAGTTCAGTTAGGGATTTGATCCGATGCGTTATTAGTAAAACCCGCCCCTACACATTCAAAACTCAAAACTTGTTGTCATGTAAGATTCCATGTATCCCTTACGCCTGATAAAGATTCCGATGTAGATGATCGACTTCCTCCAAGTGATTATTCTTGGAAACTTTGTGGGGCAAGGCTTTCAAAACAATGTTTTTAGGGAAGCTATCACTAATATAGGCTTTTCCACCACAAGTACGGGAGAGCCGGATTTTCTTAGTTCAGAGTTAGAGGTTTTTCTTCTAGCCAGTTTGGATGACATATATGTACGGCTGCTATAATCATAATTTTCAGGCTGACCAAGGTTTGCTAAAGTCGTGATAAAGTGTTAACCCACCATCAATAAATAGAGTTTGTCCGGTGATATAGTCAGCTTCCTCAGATGCCAAAAATGCCACCGCTGCTGCCATTTCTTCTGAAGTTCCGGCTCTTCCCATCGGAATGTGACTTTCTACGTTGGCTTTTTCCTCAGGATCATTAATCCATGCTTCATTAATTGGGGTAATCGTTGCCCCAGGTCCGATACCATTCACCCGAATTTCTTTCGAGGCGTATTCTAAAGCCAGAGTTTTTGTTAAATTTCCCATTCCTCCCTTACTAACCGAATAACTCACATAGCAAGGTCTGGGAATAATTTCATGAACGCTAGAAATGTTGATAATGACACCTTTTTTATTGCCCTCTAAAAAATGTTTAATGGCTTCACGGGCGCAAAGATAAGCCCCTCGGAGATTAACAGAAATGACTTGATCAAAGCTATCAATTTTTGTTTCGTGTGCCGCACTCTCCATTTGAATGCCTGCATTGTTGATCAAAATGTCGAGTCCGCCTAACTCGTTAATAACGGTGTCCATCATCTGAAAAACATCGTCTTCTTTTGAGACATCGCCCTGTACCAGTAAGTCTTTAACACCACAGCCTTTGATTTCACCACAAGCTTGAGCCATCTTTTCTGCCGTGTCTGCGGCATCTTCGGGACTGCTGCGATAGTTAATAGCTACATTGACACCTTCTTGAGCCAAACGAATAGCGATCGCGCGTCCAATTCCAGAACTTGCACCTGTTACGAGAGCGTTTTTACCTTTGAGACCTTTCATCATGACTAAACCTTTATTTTAAGCAACTAAAGCCTGTATTTTCAGACAATGTTTTTTTGCTTCATAGTATTAAAAGTCAATGTCATCCAAAGATAACATTGATGCTCTATCTATAAATCCACCTTTCGATAGAGCTGTCGCCATCAAGGTTAGGACTTTCTTATTCAGCAGAAATTCGCACATATTTATACATATCTTCCGGTTTAACAAACTCTGCGGCGGCATCAAATTGTTGAGGAATCCGGAATTCTGCCAACACTGGACTGGCAAAGATGTTTGTGCGCCACTGGATTAACACTCTCCAGTAATTTGCTCGTTGAGTGCTTGAGCGCTTCCTAATGCTAGCCAAAAGCGATCGCGAAACATTTGGGCTAGTCTGGCAGCAGCTTGGGCGATGATATAGCAGTAGACACATCGATTAGGACAAACGAACTGTTGTAGAGACGCTTCAAAAGCGCGTCTCTACCAAATGATGCGTCCTAAGCGCTATGGCGATTGCTATAGCAGGATGGTAGCGCTGACTGGGAGCGTAGACGACACCGAAGGGAACTGGAAACCCGTTAAAAATAAACAGCGGTAGAATAGCAGGATACCCAAAACTGCATAAATTCCATGTATCGCTTACGATCTCTCCCCTGGCGATCGCTGTTAGAAGTCTCTGGGATTACTGTTGCGATCGCGATCGTCCTCGAAATTATCATTGGCTTAGGCTTCACCCAATCCCCTGCGATCCGTCAGATGCTCCAGTTCCTCTATACTCCTCCCTTAGGGATGATCATCTCCTTAATGGCGGCTGTGGGGTTTGGAGTTCTCGCAGTTTATGTTCTGGAACGGTTTTATCCCCAGGTTTTGATCAACAGTAGCAGCTTGTGGGCATTAATTCCCTGTTTAGCCCTAGTTTTGGGCTTAAAATCACTGTTGCCTTTACCTCCTTTCTTGGTAAGTTTAAGCTATGCCAACTTGGTTGCCGTTATCGTTGGTGTATTTTGGAAAGGGCGTCCCCACTGGCGTTAGCAAGCTGAGTTCAAGATTATAATGAAATCAAAAATAGACTTAGGCTATTTTTAATATAGACTATCTTTATAGGGTTTACATAAAACATAAAATGGTGTTCATCGACTGAGATAAAAGCAGTTGTTTTAAATAAATATAAACCAAAAAACACAGGAGAAATTCGCAAATGCAGTTACAAAGTGTAGTTGAGCCATTCGGTGAAGTTAATGTTTATAAACAAACGAATGGTGATTTAAACATCGTTGCCACTATTCTCACCGTCCCTGATATTGAAGGCGCGAGAATGGGACTCGCCCTTGATGGTTCTGCCTCCATGAAAAAAATGTATGGAGTCAGCGGTATCGTGGGGGGTGCTTTTGCGATGGCGGCTAGTGCTAGCACACCTAATGTTATCGAACCCGTAGCGCGGACAATGGTCAGTTTTCTCGCTAATTTTTCCGCCAATGGCAAGGTTGATGTGATTTACTGGGCTTGCAGTCCAGATGGATCTAAAGTCGAAGAATTAGGAGAATTTGATGATCAAACTATCCAAAACATTGCCATTGCTGGACCGAAAAAACTCCCCTGGGGACGAGGAACTAAATTATTGCCTCCCTTAAGACTTTTTGTGGACAAGTTTAAAAATGCACCTGCACTTGGCGTTAAAAATCCAGCGGCTATTTGTGTATTCGTGACTGATGGAATTATTGAAGACTTAGCCGATGTCAAGAAATACTGCTTTCAATATGCTCAAGCCATCTCCCAAAAACAAAAACCCTTTATGAAGCTGTTTCTCATTGGTATAGGCGATGAAGTTGATGAAGGGCAAATGGATGAGCTTGACGATATGTTTGAGGGTAGTGGCATTACGGATAGTTTTGGACAAAGTATTGACCTCTGGGATCATCAGTTAGCCAGTGACATGAATAAACTAGAGCAAGTTTTCAAAGAATTGGTTTCTGAAGACATGATTGTCATTGGGTCAGGTCGAATCTTAAATCAAGGGGGAAAAATTTGCCAAGAATATGCTGATGGCGTTCCTGCATTGCTGCGATTCACGATGCCAGCCGGATCAAATTCATTTACCTTAGAATTTCCCGGAGGAACTGTCACTCAAGATATTTCTGAAGCTTTATCACAACCTTAAATCATGTCTGGTGAGGAAATAAAATGACGAGATCTGGTCAACCTTCTAACCGACCCAACTCCCTTCGCCGTCAACAACTTCCCAGTAATATTGTGGCTAAAGAATTTGGGGAAGTAAATGTTAGCAATACAGGGGAGGAATTGCACGTTGTATTTACTATTTTGATGGAGCCTCAAGGACAGGAGGCTGAAGGCTGGAAAACGGGTGTAGCCTTGGATGCTAGTGCTTCCATGAAAAGTCCTTATGGGCGCAAGCTGGAAGGAAAAGTTCCACCCGATGTCATGGCGGATTATGAGAAAAAACAATGGGTGGAATCCCGCATTGAAGATGGGAACCGAGTTAAATCCTTTAAAAAGGAAGCGTATCAAGATGCAATTCAGAAAGGGTATTTTAAGACAACACCGAATACCGTTCAACCTCTCGCCCAACAATTTACAGCCTATTTAGCCGGAAACTTAGATGTAGATGGTGGGACGAGTGTGATCTATTGGGCTTGTGGTAACGGAGCAGAAATTGAAATATTAGGAGATTGTACGGAATCTGAATGTTCTACTCTTAATGTTAATGGACCGACTAAGGTTACCTTTGGTGAAACCACAATCTTGACGCCAGCGTTTAAACATTTTGTTGAACGCTTTGTTGATGCTAAACGAGGGATGTACATTTTCATTACCGATGGCAGAATTGATGATTTAGAGGAGGTCAAACAATATACCACTCAACTCGCCCAAAAGATTGCGGCTGGCAAACAAAATTATGTCAAAGCGGTTCTGATTGGTGTGGGATATGGCGTTGATGTGCGTCAACTTGAGGAATTAGATGATCTGGATACAGGCACTGATGTCGATATCTGGGATTATAAAATAGCCACGGAAATGCAAGCACTCTTACAGATATTTGCAGAAGTCGTTGATGAAAATCAGATTGTTGCCTCCACAGGTATTATTTACGATGATACAGGTAAAATTGTCAAAAAATATACAGATGGATTGCCAGCTAAAGTATCTATTTCCATGCCAGCCAATTCTCAGTGGTTTGAACTGGAAGTGTATGGTCAACGAATTCGTCAAACTGTTATTTCATCCAGCTAGAAGGGTTGATATTAAGTAACACCCTTAATCTTTATTTTCCGAAGATTTCAAACTGAGTCAAATTAAACAGGAGAAAAAAATGTCATCGCGTCGTTTACCCGTCTATCTTGTCCTAGATTGCTCTGGTTCTATGTCGGGTGATCCGATTGAAGCCGTTAACCAGGGAGTTAAGGCACTTGTTGCCGAGTTGAAAAGTGAACCCTATGCTTTAGAAACGGCTTACCTGTCAGTGATTACCTTTGAAAGTACAGCTCAACAAGTGTGTCCTCTAACCGAACTGATGACATTCCAACCGCCCCATTTCTCTGCTAGTGGTGCTACCTCTATGGGAGCCGCCCTGAGACTTTTATCCCAATGCTTTGATAAAGAAGTTCAAAAAGCGAGCGAAACTCAAAAAGGCGACTGGAAACCGTTAGTATTTCTAATGACAGATGGGATGCCTACTGATACTTGGGAAAATGCAGCAAAGGAAATAAAACAGAAAAAACCCGCAAATATTATTGCCTGTGCTGCCGGTTCA
The DNA here is from genome assembly GCF_040226375.1 of Coleofasciculus sp. G2-EDA-02. Classification (NCBI taxonomy): domain Bacteria; kingdom Bacillati; phylum Cyanobacteriota; class Cyanophyceae; order Coleofasciculales; family Coleofasciculaceae; genus Coleofasciculus; species Coleofasciculus sp. G2-EDA-02. The sequence continues at coordinate 5,274 of NZ_JAVKEW010000199.1, forward strand.
GGTGCAGACGAATATCTGCTCAAGAAGATTACAGAAATTGTCGTCAAACTTGATAATCTCCAGCCCGATACGCTGAAGCACTTTTTCAAATGGGTGTCTCAATCAGTGAAGCAGACATCCCAAAGTGTCGCTCAGGTGATGGCAGATAATCAGCCGATTAATCTACCTCCTCCACCCCAAGGTATCACCATTGTTCCTTAAGACTACTCCACAGCATCTTATACTGAATTCTATTACGGGAGGCAGAGCCTCCCCCCTTTCGTTCCCAGGCTCAGCCTGGGAACGAGAGGGGGGTACGAGAGTGGGGGACAGTAAAAGCAGGATGGTTAACAATAACTATGCAAGAGCAAGACCCAAAGTTGGCAGAATTGATTCAAGCCATTTGCTGGAAGCTTAAGCTTGAACCTGAAGATTCTCCTAAATTAGCAAAGAAATGGCAAGAGTTTACTCAGTTAAAGAATTATCCGGAGCAAGCTCAGAAAATCCGTGATTCTGTCGTGAATCTATGGCAGCAGGTGTATGATTATCAGCTAGGTCTATCCCAGAATACAGTTAAAGCGGAAATTAAGGATATCGAATCCCTCTTGAGTGATGTATTAAACTGGCTTTCAGAGGAATCGCGTTCAGTTAATCAAGAAACATTAAAAAAATGGCACATTATTGCGAATCAGCAGTTAAAAGAAACTATCTGTAGCGCGATTTTTAAGGCATTATCCCGGTCATCTACAGAACTATTTCCTGTAGAATCCAGTTGTCAACAGCCTACTCAAGTAACCCAAAACAATCAAATAGATAAAGACAAGGAATCGCCTGTGCGACCTTCAAATCCTACAACAGCAACCGATAAAGGCGAACTATCTTCCGGAGAACTGCAATCGCCATTAACAAATCCAACCAGTCCTCCGTGGGAGTATCATCCTGTACCCGATGACGAACCAGACAAACATGATGAATTTTATTGTACCTCAAGTCAATCGGCAGAAGGACTAAAGCTCATTGGCGCGAGAGTGCGAGGAAAAATGCACAAGCACCAAGGAACGAATTGTGATGATTGGTTTGAATTTAATACCAGTAGTAGCTGGACAATTATTGCTGTATCCGATGGTGCTGGGTCGAAAAAGTTCTCTCGGCTTGGGGCGAGAGTGTCCTGTAAAGCCGCTGTCGAAAACCTCAAAAAATCCCTAAAAAACCATGAAATAAAAGAGCGAGATACAACCCAAGCATTAGCGGCTGCTCTTGAGCGCAAGGCAACCAATTGGGCGTTTACTGGAGCCGATATAGAAGTCGTCCAAACCTCTTTACATGAAGCCATGCAGACGGCTTACAACGCGGTGATCAAAAAAGCAGATGAATGCCGCGAGTTGACCCGTTACTACAAAGCCCTAGAACACAAAGATGTCGAACCTAAAGACCTTTCCGCCACACTGCTGCTGGCAGTACATACCACCATTAAAGTTGCTGGAACTCACTATAGTCTGGTGCTAACCTGTCAGATTGGCGATGGTATGTTAGCCGCGATATCTCAAGAAGGAACTCTGAAATTATTAGGCAAACCAGATAGCGGAGATTACGGCGGTCAAACCGAGTTTTTAACTTCTGCTAACAAAACCGAGCAAAAAAATTTGCTGCAAAAGACTTTTGTATTTCCAGGACATCTCAAGGCGTTAATGGTGATGACGGATGGAGTCGCTGATGACTACTTCCCCAATCAGCCGAGGATGTTGGAGCTGTATGGTGATTTACTGTTCAATCAGGTGATTAAAGTCTCTAAACCTAATGAGCAAGAGATTGCTAACCAGCTAAAAATGACAGTATTAGGCAGTCTGGAGGGTGTCAACGAAGTCAAGTCAAGGTTTCAGGATAAAGTCGAGCGAATTTTGCCCAATCAATTGCCGGAACCTAAACGAGTCGTGATTCGTTCCATCGCTAACTATGCCAAAGCATTAGGGAAATCGGTGGCAGACGTTGTCGCGTCTCCGGCTTTATTAGCGGCGGGAATTCTGGGGGAACCAATATGTGATCCAGACAATTTCAAACCAGAAGAACGGTTAAAAATTTGGCTAGATTCCTACTCGATTCGCGGCTCATTTGATGATCGCACATTGGTTGTTCTCTACCGGGAAGATATCTAAGAGTGTGGGGTGTGGGTAAAATCCTGAAGGTAAGTATTTAATCGGACATGATATTATGGCGACAGCAACCCTCACCGACGGCAGCACTGTTGAATACATCCCTGAGCCCATTGGTGAAGGGGTGATGAAGCAAGTCTATTTTACGGCTGATAAATCCTCGGTTATTTGCTTCTATAAAGACCAAAATGCTGGTTCAGATCCCAATCGGATGGCTCGGTTAGAGAAGATTTTAGATGGTTATAATCCAACCATTGCTCAAAATGGCGATTATTTTAAACAACTATTTTGTTGGCCCACGGGTATTGTGGTTCAGCCTCAGTTAGGGTTCATCGCCCCAACTTATCCCAACAACTATTTCTTTGCTACAGGAAACTTGGCAGGTAAGGAAAAAGAAAGCACTTGGTTTGTTCGCCCCAAACTGCGGCAAATGTTGCCAAAAGCAGAACGCGGTGTTTGGATTAATTATTTTCAAACCTGTATTCGCCTAGCCCGGGCGGTGAGACGGTTACACCAAGCTGGATTAGCTCATTCTGATTTGTCGAACAAAAATGTGTTAATTGATCCGACATCGGGACAATGTGTTGTCATTGATATTGACTCATTGGTGGTTCCTGGTTTATTTCCGCCCGATGTTTTGGGGACAAGGGGATATATCGCCCCAGAAGTGCTATCTACTCTTCATTTACCCTTAGACGATCGCAAACGACAACATCCCTCTGCTCGTACTGACCAACACGCCCTTGCTGTCTTACTTTACCAGTATTTACTGGGTCGGCATCCCCTAGAAGGTCCGAAGACTTATCCGGCGGCTTCTGCGGAGGAACAGGAACGTCTGGAGATGGGTTCAAAGGCGTTGTTCATTGAACATCCCACGGATGCTTCTAATCGACCTCACGATTTGCAGCTATCATCCACCGCCTTGGGACCTTATTTAAGCGATTTGTTTCACAGAGCCTTTATTCAAGGCTTACACTTTCCCCATGAGCGCCCCGCTGCGATTGAATGGGAACGTGGGCTAATCAAAACCTGGGATTTGCTTTTCCCTTGTAAAAACAAGTATTGTCCCAGTCATTGGTCTATTTTACATGACCCCGCTAATTTAAACTGTCCATTTTGTGGCTCAAAACCCAAGGGAAGTTTACCGATTTTGCGGCTGCGTTCAGAACGTCGTCCCGGTCAGTGGACACTCGATGGTCAACTTGTGGTTTATCATAATCTTACTTTGTTTAAATGGCACGCTTTTGATAATGTTTTTCCGGGTGAAGAAGCTGACAAAACGCCTCAGGCTTATTGTGTATTTTTTGAAGGCAAATGGCTCCTGATTAACCAAAATTTAACCTCTCTTACGTCTCCTACTGGTAACCAAGTTGCACCGAGTCCTCAACCGGGACAAGCCGGACAGGCGATTGAATTAAAAGAGGGAATACAATTCCGGCTTTCTCTAGAACCCCACGGTAGGATGGTTGAGGTTCAGATGATTAATTAGAAGCAAGAGGAGGCGATTGAAATCGCTGCTACACAAACTTTCGTCCGCCTGCGCGGACTAGATTATAAAGAGGGTGGCTAACCCGGATTTGGTATGACCCCTTCCCTAGGAGACTGTTGGCGGGTCAATACTGCTCGGATAAGCCAGCTCCCCCTGCTCCCAGACGCGCTTTTGAAGCGTCTCTACATTGCTCCCCCTGCTCCCAGACGCGCTTTTGAAGCGTCTCTACATTGCTCCCTTTGATGGACAACCTTACCCGAGCAGTATTGGTTGGCGGGTGACTTTTAAGGGCTCGCATCCCTGACTACGAACAGGAATTAAGCGTCAAATTGCCGGATTTATCGCAAATTGCCCTAGATACTTTTGCCGCCAAATGGCGTCAGCTTTGCGATTCGTGGGCAACTCTAAGACTCGAATCCCTTGATTGGGTAATGGATTCAGTAACTGCTGCAATTGCTGCCAAGTCTGAATTAGCTGATGTTCTACGCCATAGGTCAGACATAATTGAGCAAAGTTGATGCTTTGGGGTGTGGCAAAGAATTCTTCAAGGGGTGGGTAAAATTGAGAAATAGGTAACATTTCAAAAATACCACCCCCGTTATTATTGATTAAGATAATGGTTAGATGACCGATAAATTTATTGTTGAGTAAAAAGCCATTGGTATCATGTAATAAGGCTAAGTCTCCTGTTAACATCACGGCACTTTGATTCCGGTGAGCAATCCCTAATGCTGTGGATAAGGTGCCATCAATGCCATTAGCTCCCCGATTGAACCACGGTTGAATCTCTGTATTCCCTGGCGCCCAAAAAAATTCTACATCCCGCACGGGCATACTATTGGCAATAAATAATGGTGTCCCTGTTGGTAAATATTGAGAGAGTAACCAGGCGGCTTTTCCTTCAAATAGTTGAGGCATTTCTGCCATTTTTTGGTCAACAGATGTCCTTAGTTTGGTTTCTGCGTCACACCATTTTTTCAGGTAATATGGGTTTTGTTGTGATCCAGTTTTCCCCTGTTCCTCTATCGGGGCGGGTTTAGTTAGGTTATCGGTTTTGTCAACAACGTTATCCGTTAAACCCGCCCCTACAGTCTGATTTTGTGTCTTATTCGTTGTTATCCATTGCCCAATTTCTTCGATAGGAATCCGCAGATGAGTGGTTTTCCCATGCAGGGCATCTAAGTTATGATGACTCGGATCAATGATCCAGCGTTGGGGTTGACAATGATCTAACCAAGTCCGCAGTTCTTTACTTGTGGGTAGTTCACCAATTTGAATGACGATAGTGGGTGTAAGTTGTTGAGCGAGTTGGCGATTCCGCAGAATTAAGTCGTAGGTGGAAATGAGATAAGGATTGAGGTGAGCGTAGTTTCTTAGGGGGGAAAGCCCTTCCGCTAATAGGGGAAAGTTTAGGGCTTGCGAAAGTTGGGAAATTGCATGACAATAGGCTTTGGGGTTTTGGGGTTGCGCTAGACCTGCAATAATTAAACCGCGATCGCACCCTTGCCAGTCTGAGTAGGGAATGGGGTGCACAGGTGCAGGGGGACAGGGGTGTAGAGACGCAGGAGTAATAGCGGCAAAGAAATCGTCAGCCTGGAATTGGGATTTTAAAGGAGTGACGGCAGGATCACGAATGGGTGCCAGAGGATCACGGAAAGGGCAATTTAAATGAACTATACCAGGAACCGGAAAGCGCGATCGCTCCCAGGCGTGAATCAGGGTTTGTCGCAGATATCTCAGCATTGAGATTTCCAGAGAGGGTACGGCTAATTCGGTTTGCCAGTTGGGATAATTGCCATAGAGTTTCACTTGGTCAATGGTTTGCCCAGAATGACAATCTCGCAGTTCTGGCGGACGGTCTGCGGTTAAAATCAATAAAGGAACGCGGCTTTCCCGTGCTTCGATAATAGCGGGGTAGAAATTCGCTCCGGCTGTCCCGGAAGTACAAACCAACGCCACCGGTAACCCCGATTTTCGGGCAAGTCCCAAAGCAAAAAAGGCAGCCGAGCGTTCATCGAGAATGGGAATTGCCTCAACTTGGCTGTGTTGTGCAAAAGCAACGGTAAGCGGAGTGGAACGTGAACCTGGACATAAGACGGCTGTGGTTAATCCCAACCGCGTTAACGTTTCCACCAGTATAGAAGCCCAGACGGTATTGGTATTACGAAAGTCAATTAGCATCGCATCCTATACTAGCAGAAGCGTCTACTCATTGAGGCTTTGAGGATGCGATCGCTAAATCATTATTTATCCCAGTGCAGAAATCTCATCTACCACCTGCATCCGTCCTCGGCGAAATGCACGAAGTAACCGTTCTAGGGAGTCCCTCTCTTCATCAGTCAGCGACTCTTCTAGCAATGCCGCCATTATTCCGTATCGGTCAGCGAGTGTAATTTTACCAGAACTGGTAGTTTGAGCGAATAAATCGGATAGGGCGCCGGGTAGAAGTCTCACTGGAATTTGCATATCGACTGTTGGATTGACTCAACACTTCCATCCAAGTATGAATCATCATCAGGATTTGAGGGATATGGGTCAGACCCCACACCCCAATACGGCTAGGGGCGCAAAGGATGTAGAGACGTTCCGAACGTCTAGAAGCAGGGAAGCGGAGGAACCAAAAAGCCGGGGGGACGAATGAGGAATAACAAAAAACGGAAGTGGGATTTGCGATCGCGTTGATTGCGATACCATCCAAGTGTAGTCATCATCACACCTATTACTATGGAGCCAGATTCTCTTCCTGCAGAGCTAATCCTGACGCAATCGCGTCAGAGTCTGGGTAATATCCGACTAAATTGGACTCCCCAACCCGGTAATTATCTGGACTATAACGGTCAAACCTACGCTGTCCTGGAGCGTCGCCATCGCTATCTCCTAAAATCTGGGCGCTATCGTTTGCACAAAATTGCCCTCTACGTCCAATCGGCGCCCCGCCCAACGGAGAAAAGTTTGGTCGATGGGCGCTGGGTGCTTGGCGATGGGAGTTGTCAATATAATGCGAATTCTGAACTGGTGCGTTGCGCTGTCAATCCAGATGGTCCTTGCCAGTCTTGCCGTTACTACGAACCAATTGAACAAAACCTGAGTGACCCTGACATCACCTATCGAAAAAGTCACTAAAGCTAAATTTTATCACTCCCGCCGCTAACTTCTACCAAGTGTGGCGGGGGAGCAATGTTCTAGACATGATCCAAGAAGCATCTGGAAGCGGGGGGAACTTTTTTCATCGGTTAATGAACCGACGATTGACTCAAGGAGTTTCTTTTTTCGTCATAAAACTGGCTCGCAATGAATCCGAGGGAATAAATGAGCGCCGCGTTACTAGAAGCTCCCACGGCTGCACCAATCACAGGCAGAATTTCCACAAAACTCAACCCACCTTTGAGAACTCCGGAACCTCCTACAGATAAGCCAAAAATCGCTAGAACTTCACCACGTCGCGTTGGTTCTTTGAGCGAAAAGCCATAAGCCGCCGCAATGCGATAAACCATCTGTGCTTGGAGGGCTGTCACCGCTGCTAGCTCAATCCCAAACAAGGCAAGGGCTAAAGGTGGGATAAAGTTGGTGATTAATCCCAGCCTACCTCCTTTGATCGCGGTATCCACCATAAGCCGATGAGCAAGCTGTTCGGATGTGTCAAAGGGGTAATCCTGTCGCAGCTTGTCTACGTCTTTTTGAGCTTGTTCTAAATCCACTTGACCTAGTGCAGCAACGAGTAAGTTAATCCCTGGAACTTTAGCAGCATATTTAGTTAGCGGATGTTCTGCAATGGGTGCCACGATTTTGCCGACGGTTTCCGTTCCCGGTTCGACGAATCGCACAGCCGCAGGGCGAACCGCTTTTCCTACCGCCGTAGTTGTGCTGGTAATGGTGTCAGCCGCCGATTGCGTAGCTTTGGTTGCCAACTGAGTGGCAAAGGTGGCGACTTGAGTGGTGGTTGCGATCGCGTCACTGATTTGGTCTGTAAATGAACGGTTTTTCCACTGTGCTGCCATATTTCAGTTAATTTTTATACATTGTGGTGGTTGTCATTTCTACTCTAAAAGAACAAAGACCCAATATCATCTATCATTTGACAGTAAAACCCACCCTGGTATTGTAGAGACGCGCCATGGCGCGTCTCTACAACAGTGCATTATCATTCAAACTAGAGTTAAATGTTAATACTGACTCAAGAGTCGTGAATAAACATCCCCTGTTTCGGTCAATCATCAAACTCCTAGGACTTTACCTAGTCCTCGGCTTGGGTGGTGCAGCACTACCGGCTAACGCCCAGTTTCGAGAAAACTTTGAGCAGGACTTTCAACAACAATGCCAGCGAGCCAGACAAGCTCCCGGTGCCAATTTGAGTGAAATAACTGAATACGACAGGCGTCTCGAACGAGCCTATGTTTTGCCCAGGCAAAATCGACCCAGTTTAGTCGGTTGTGATTTGAGATCGGCTGACCTCAGAGGAGCCAATTTAGGCGGTGTTGATCTCAGCGCTGCCAACTTAAGTCCTAGAACCTCGGTGAGTCGGGCAATTGTTACAGAAGTTCCCGCCAATCTCACTGGGGCAAATTTGAGCGATGCCAAGTTAGATTATACTAACTTGACTCGTGCTATTTTAGCCAATGCCAATTTTCGCGGCGCTCGGTTGTACGATACTAATTTGAGTGGTGCTCAAATTGTTGATGCTAGTTTGGACAATACCTTTGCCTCTTATGTTATCCTCTATGGGGCAAACTTGAGTGGATCAACTCTAAGTTTAGGAAATTTTTCCTCGGCGAGAATGACAAATGCTGATTTAAGCAATACCAATCTTTTTCGAGCCAATTTGACATTAGCGGACTTAACCAATGTCAATTTCAATGGGGCAAATCTCAGTGAAGCTAATTTAAGTGGCGCTAATTTGACGGGAGCAAAACTCATTGAAACGGATCTGCGGGGAGCAACAGGTGTCAATTTGCAGGGAGCACAATTGTGTCGAACAAGGCTTCCTGATGGCACAGTAGCCGCTCCAAATTGCGCCATGACGGATAACAATCCATCTGTGGAGGCACGTCCCGAATTGTTTTAGGGAACAGGGCTGTAGAGACGCGCCATGGCGCGTCTGTCTGGTTATGGCGCGTCTGTCTGGTGGAACGTCTGTTGTAGGGGCGGGTTTTACCATTAACGTTTGGTATTCACCCGGATGTCACTAAACCCGCCCCCAACGGCAAATGACTGTATCCCCATCTTTGAGAAAATGAGTCGCTGCTGTGGCTACAGCGTTGAGGTTAACTGTAGTCACGGGTGAAAGTAGCATCAGGAAAATGGTAGTAATCAGACGCCAATGGTTCATGATTTATGTCAACGCAAGGTAACAAACTCCTCAGCGGTCGAGGGATGAATGCCAACGGTAGCATCAAAATCGGCTTTTGTCGCTCCCATTTTCAGCGCGATCGCAACGCCCTGAATAATCTCAGCCGCTGATGCTCCAACCATGTGCGCTCCTAGCACTTTATCGGTGCTTTCGTCAACCACTAACTTCACCATGACCCGTTCCTCTCGACCGGTCAGAGTATGGTACAAGGGGCGGAAACGGGCGCGATAGACTTTAACCCCATCCCTATACTTTTCCCTAGCTTGGGCTTCAGTTAACCCCACCGTTGCGGCTTCTGGGGTACTAAATACCGCAGAGGGGACATTTTCATAACTCATAATCCGGGATTTGCCGCCAAACTCCGTATCGGCAAAAGCACGCCCTTCGTTAATCGCAACTGGCGTCAAATTAATCCGATCCGTGCAATCCCCAACGGCATAAATATGGGGGACAGAAGTCCGGCTATACTCATCTACCGCGATCGCATCTTGAGATACATCGACTCCAGCCTTCTCCAGTCCTAGATTCTGGAGATTCGGCTGGCGTCCCGTGGCGGCGAGAAAGATATCCCCAATTACGGTTTCCTCATGCTTACCGCAAACCGTAACCTTCAGTCCATCTCCTGTCTTTTCAATCGCTGTCGGTACGCTACCCTCTAAAATCCGGATACCGTGTTCCTGCATTCCCTCTTGGATTTGAGTCCGAATATCATCATCAAACCCCCGCAAAATCTTCTCTTTGCGGATAATCTGGGTCACTTCAGAACCCAAGCCATGCATAATACAGGCAAATTCCACACCGATGTAGCCACCACCGAGAATCACCACTCGCTTCGGTTGCTCCTTAAGTAAGAACATATCATCGGAGATAATGGCATGTTCTATACCGGGGATATTGGGTTTAACCGGCTGTCCACCCACAGCAATCAAAATTTTATCCGCACTCACTTTTTGCGACGCGGTACTATCGTTTTGAGACTCAAAAATCTCTAACGTATGAGGGTCAACAAACTTGGCATAACCCCGAAACAGTTGCACTTGGGAATTATCCAACATCCGCAAGTAAACCCCATTGAGGCGTTCTAGTTCCTTTTGCACCGCCTCGATCATTTTATGCCAGTCAAGGGTACTTTGTACAGCACTCCAGCCATACCCTTGCGCCTCTTCAAACACCTCCGGAAAATGAGAGGCATACACCATCAGTTTTTTAGGAATACAGCCGCGATTTACACAGGTTCCTCCCAAACGACTGAATTCGGCTACTCCTACCTTTGCCCCATACTGGGCTGCTCGTCGTGCTGTGGCAATTCCGCCGGAACCGCCACCAATAACAAACAGATCAAAATCGTAACTCATAACTGGCTCAACTCCCGTTATATCGGCTAAAAACTTAAACTATCAATAGTTTGGTATGTCGGCAAAATTCCAGTAAATAGTGAGGATCTTCATTTGTCATTTGTCCTTTTTCAGGATAGTCCAGATACATTTAACCCGGAAAAATCTGGCAATTGCCTTCAGTTTCTGAGTATGGCACAATCTGAAATGAGGTTATCACGCCAGATGTGGAGGTATCTCTCAAAGCCTTCAACAAAATGTTGAAAGCGCCATTGATATCACGCCCAATTGCGTGACCACAGGAGGGGCAGATAAAAAGTTTGTTTCCTCCTAATTTTGTGTGGATATGACCGCACTTTGAACAGGTTTTGCTGGTGTACTCTTCCGTCACGTCTACTACAACACAGCCATACTTAGCCGCTTGATGCTTCAACGTTTGCTTAAAACGGTAATGCGACCAGGTAACCAGCTTTCGCGCCGTCTTAGTTGATAGTCGTCGTTTTCCCCGTTTGACCATGTTTTTCACTTCAAACGTGGGCAAAAATATTATCTTGTACTTGGTGCATCTTGTTGATCCGATGTCGCCTCTGATCCACCATAAACGCTCATTTGAATACATTACTTCTTTTTCGGTGATGTTGAGGATGAACGAGACTCAGATCCGCCAATCCCATCTTTTTCCTGCGGTTGTTTGGGTTGTACGTTCTGGTAAAGTTGTTGACGTCCATTGCGAATTACCCTCAGCATATCAGCAAGCTGTTGCTCAATACTATTAAGTACAGAATCAGCATAGTCATCCGCACCGTTTTGAATATCTTCGCATTCTTCGAGTGCGAGTTGGCGCAGTTGTGCCAATTCCTGCTGGGCTTGTCGGCGCATCTGTTCAATTTCAGTGCGAGTTTGTTGTTGCAGCGTTTCACACTCTTGCTGAACCCGTTGCCGGATTTGCTTGGCTTCGAGTTCTGCCTGTTGCACAATCCCCATGTCATCCAGAATTTGTTGAGCCTGTCGTTCAGCGGCTTCTAGGATTTCTTGGGCATAGTCTTCTGTTTGCAGGAGAATATCTTCCCCTTGGTGGATAATCTTTTTCGCTGCCTCAAACGCCTCCGGTAGACTTGCCCGCACCACATCCAATTGAGTCAAAAACGCCTCTTCATCAATCAAAGTGTACTTGGTCAACGGGATGTGGGGGCTATCAAACAGCATATCCTCTAGCTTAGTGAGTTCTCGCTGGATATCTAAATCGGGGGTTCCAGAGGAAAGGCGTTTCTCTGGGGGGTTGGGTTCTGGGAGTTTATCGGGTTCAAGGCGGGATGACTCTGGGCGTAACATCGGCAAATATCTAGGGCAACCTGCGGGGGAACAAGATGGTCAACAGATCCGCCAAATTTGGCAATCTCTTTCACTACGCTACTACTTAAAAAACTGTACTCGTTAGACGTGGCGAGAAAAACGGTTTCTATTTCATCCCAGAGGGTTTGATTAGTATGCGCCATCTGGAGTTCTTTCTCAAAGTCTGATAGCACCCGTAGTCCCCGCAGTAAGACTTGAGCATTCTTGAGTTTGGCATAGTCCACCGTTAAACCGGTGAAGCTATCGATTTCCACATTCGATAGATGTTGGGTACAGCCGCGAATCTGTTGCACTCGCTCTTGTATTGTAAACAATGGCGATTTACTCGGGTTGCGGAGTACGGCAACAATGACGGTTTCAAAGAGCTTACAGCTACGCTCAATGATATCGAGGTGTCCTAGAGTGATCGGATCGAAGCTGCCTGGATAAATTGCAATCACGACAGAGACATCTGGAGAGGTACTGAGGAATTATAAGCTGTTATGCATTAATGCGATAGTTAAGGCTGACCGGAGACAGGGAGACGAGGTGACGGGGTGACTCCGGAGACGGTTTTTATCTAATTTTGGGGGAGAGGGGGAGCAATAAGACCCACCTTCAAGCAAGCGAGGGGCTACGGCTTCAACCTTCACGAAGTGGAGGTAAGCCGTAGAGGGAGAGCGGGAAATACAAAGACTCAAGGTCCTTTCGTATTTCCAATTATTTCCCACAGATTGGTATAATGATAGCCATGAAACAAGTCTTGACGATAGTTGTAAAACTTCAACCTACGCCTAAGCAAGTTACCAAGTTAGAGGCAACCCTTCAGGCGTTTGCGTTGGCGTGCAATTACGTCAACGAACACACAGATCCAAAACTGACCAATAAAATCGCTATCCAATCTCTGACCTACCAAACCATCAAAAGCGAGTTTAGCCTCGTGGCTAACATGGCAGTCAGAGCTTGCGCCCGTGTAGCGGCTAATCGCAAGGTAGCCAAGCAAAAGGGGAAACTGGTAAAACGGTTTACCCCAACCAGCATCGACTGTGACAAAGACTTGTTTCGGTTTCGCGAACATGACTGGACGGTAAGCCTTGCAACGGTTCACGGCAGAGAGCGAATTAAGTTAAAAGTTGGAAATTACCAAAGAGGGAAACTCAAAGGAAGAAATCCTACTTCTGCTCAACTGTGCAAACATCGTGACGGGCAGTTCTACCTACATATTCAAATCAAAGATGATGCAAAAGACGCGCCAGTTACCGATAAGGTGATAGGTATCGATTTAGGACGCCGCGACATTGCGGTTACATCGGAAGGAAGCAAGTGGGACGGTACGGACATTCAGCAAGTTAGAGACCAGTTTTCCCAAGTTAGGGCGTCTCTCCAAAAGAAAGCCCCGAAAGGCACGAGGACGACTCGACGTAGATGTCGAGAAATCTTGAGACGGCTGTCGGGACGGGAGAGACGTTACCAACAATGGCTTAATCACAATATCTCTAAGTCGGTGGTCAAACGAGCAATTGAGTTAAGTGCCTCAATTGCTATAGAAGACTTGACGGGAATTAGGGAGAGAACCAATGAGCAGCCAAGAAACAAAACAGAACGTAGACGCTCTAATTCATGGGCATTTTATCAACTACGTCTATTTATCGAGTACAAAGCCAGGAGTGTTGGTGTCATGGTTATCCCTATCTCCCCTGCCTATACCTCCCAGATGTGTCACAACTGCCTGCATATTCACCCGGTAAAAGGAAAGTCTTACCGTAGTGGCAAGACTTTCAAATGTGGTCATTGCGGATGGCATGGGGATGCCGACTTTAATGGAGCCATTCACAAATTGACAATGGATAATGAACAATGGATAATGACCTCTCCTTAAAAGAAGAGGATTGAAATTAAGGAAAATCTTTTTTAATTTCTTCGTAAACGAAGAGGTCTTAGACCCAATTAATCAATTGTCAATTATCAA
>NZ_JAVKEW010000200.1:0-86880 GCF_040226375.1 Coleofasciculus sp. G2-EDA-02
CCAAGCTTTTACCTGAGTTAATCAGGAAGTTACCGGATGCCCTACGGTACTTATTAACTATTTAGTTTTTACAAAAAGTGCTATTCCGACTGAGAAAATCGGCATTGTACGAATTTTGGCTCGTTTGAAATCCTAGCAAGATCAATTACACCATTTTTGTATTTTTCAGAAGGTTTTTATATGTACAGAGTTATTACCTACAAACTCTGTTTTCTCATGTTATTATTATACCTATAATTAGCAATAAAAGCAACTAAAGTTGCTAGGCTAAACGCCTCGCTCGGTTTCATCCCTCGGATAAATCGCGAGGGCTTTCACCATTGCTTATCCTGTAAAATACCCTCACGCCCCACTTTTGCCACCGTTGCTTCTACATCTAATTCTGTGGGGATTCCTTCTCGCACTGGGCGACGCAAATAACGCCAGCATTGCTTCATCCACCCCCAACGGCAAACTATGTCGCTGCCGCAGGCTGTTAAAAATATCCAGCAGTGGTAATTGATTGGGGTTCATGGTTCAAGTTTCATGTTCAGAAAGGGAAAGTTCGTGTTCAGAAGGGGAAAATTTGTGTTCAGAAGGGGAAAGTTCGTGTTCAGAAAGGGAAGTTTTCTGTTCGGAAGGGAAAAGTTTGTGTTCAGAAGGGAAAAGTTTGTGTTCAGAAGGGAAAGTTCCGTATTCCAAGCTTCAGCCTTTATTGTTTAACGTTGAATTGTCAGCATTCAACCTCTTGGCTTAAATACCGTCGATGATCCTCCCATTTCTTCAGCAACACTTCTGGGAACGGCAATTTCCCCTCAAGCTGCTGCAATACCTCATCTTGGTTCAATTTCACCAAAGCTTACCAATTCCTGCACCATATTGGGAATAATTAAAGGTATATTCCGTCTGTTCAGCTTGCTCCCGATTGGCGATGACGTGATTGTTCGTCATCAATAAATCCGGTGCAATCATAAAACCTGTACCCGCACCCATTGGCTAGACAACCTCATTATTGGCGCGAATCGCTGTAGCAATTTCTTCGGGATGAGCATCTGCATACGCCCAAGCATTGACCAGATCAGCCGCACTGATGTGAGGATAGTCTTGTAGAAGTTGGGCTTCACTGATGCCAATCTGTTGGGCTTCAACTAATAACCAAACAGCAATTCGGGTTCCGGCAATACAGGCTTCTCCACCACAAATACCAGGAGTTTTACTGATTCCTTTTCCGCCCGTTCTCAGGGTTTTGGTCAGACTCTGAATGATGTCTGCTTTGTCAGCAGGGGATAGGCGAAGAAGCTGATGTTCCAGTTCCTGACGAGTCATAGAGTACAGGGATGATTAAAAATTATCTTTATTGTAGCGATCGCGCTCTGCTTCCAGTAATCCCAGCCATCACGCAACTTGGGGTAAACTTTCTAACGCCCCTGCAACTAAGCGTCTGCGATCGCGCACATTGGCAAAGTCAGGTAAATTCTGAACAATGCGGGTGAGTTGTAGGAAGTCTGGCTGAGATAGCTGAACTGTCACAGTTACTACTCATACGGCAAGAAGACTGTTCTATTCTGGCTTAGGGTAATATTTAGTTATTACAGCTAGCATAATCCATCAGGTGTGCGTTTATTCGTCTATTTCAAAGACGATACCTTCATAGAGCAATTCAATCGGAAATTCAAATTCAATGCTGGGTAGAGTGATAGTATCTCCCGCCTGATAAGGATAGTAAAGCCACATTCTTCCCTCTCCGCGAGAATAACGTTCGACAGAGATTGTTTCCGAGTCAATCAAGATATACTCTTGCAAACTGGGAATTGTTAGGTAGTAAGTGAATTTTTCCCCTCTATCCTTAGCACTTGTACCAGGAGAGAGAACTTCTACAATGAGTTTTGGCTTTTGAATAAACTTGCGAGCGTTAAGGTCTTGAGGGTCGCAACTGACGATAACATCAGGATAGTAGTAAATGCTCTTAGGACTCACTTGCACCTTCACATCTGAGACATTCACCCGACAACCTCTGGAACGCAGATGAGGATACAAGGCTCTGTAGAGATTCAGAGCAATATCGTTATGAGGAATCGTACCGCCTGTCATGGCAAAGACTTCACCCTTGACATATTCATAGCGAATCTCTTGCTGAGATTCCCATTCCAGATAGTCCTCAAAGCTCATTTTCGGCGGTTGTTGGGGAGTGGCTATCATAACCCAGATTGTTCAAGATTGCTTTGATTGTAGCAGTAGGGGCATAGGATGACCCTAGGCAACCTCTCGCCCATTTCCTTGAAATCCTGCCATAAGTCCTCCAATTCTGACCGACGGCTGCTGCTTGACGCCTCCAGAATAACGGTTGCTACTCCTATAATGGTCAAAGACTAGCACGGGGAAATTTTGGAGAGGGAATTCTGATGACGATTCGCGAAACCACCATTGCCAAATTGCAACAATTACCGGAGCCACTCTTACACCAAATCAGCGACTTTATCGACTTTTTGAGGTATAAGCAACAACACAGCACAGCTACAGATAAGCCTAACAGTGATGTGAAGAAAGCATGGCTACAATGGTTTGAGTCGGTCGTTCAGCTAGAGGTTTCTCCTCATCAACCAGCCAGTAACTATCAACAACTTTTTCTGACTAAGTATCGAAAACAGGGAGTCATAACTTAACCAGATACGATTAATAATAAATGAAAGAAAACCATCCTTTGAGTAAAATCCCGGTCAACACCCTCTCACCTTTCCACCCCCAACCTCTCAAATAAATCCGTGAAATCAGTGTCATTCCCCTCTCACCTCCCCACCCCAATCTCTCAAATAAATCCGTGAAATCAGTGTTTTGACAAATGACAAATGACAAACTCAGTATTAGTGCGATCGCGATTCGCCGCCATATCGGTACCCTCGTCTTAACCCTAGCCGTTATTGTACTAGGAATATTTTTCATTCTCCAGATTCAGGTCGATTTATTACCCTCGATTACCTATCCCCGTATTGGTGTCCGTTTAGGGGCGCCAGGTATCTCACCAGAGGTGGCGGTTGAGGAAATTACTAAACCCTTAGAAGAAGGATTAAGCGCGACTGAGGGCGTTGTCCAAGTCTTCTCCCAAACTCGCGAGGGACGAATTAGTTTAGACTTGTTTTTTCGACCAGGGGGTGATATTGACCAAGCACTGAATGATGCAACAGCAGCATATAACCGCGCTCAGTCTAATTTACCCGATATTATTGAGGAACCGCGTTTATTTAAATTTGACCCCTCTCAATTACCTGTTTATGAATTGGCGCTGAAATCTCCATCCCTAAAGGACGTAGATTTGCGCGTATTTGCGGATGAAGAACTCAGCCGTGAACTGAGTGTTGTTCCCGGAGTCGCCTCCGTGGATGTGTCTGGCGGGGTAACGGAAGAGGTTAGAGTTTTGATTGATCCGAATCGTTTACAGCGATTAGGATTAGGATTAACCAATGTCCTAGATGCCCTAGATGAGCGCAATCAAGATGTGGCGGGGGGACGGATACGGGGGGAAGAGTCAGAACCCTTGACGCGAACGATGGGACGTTTCCAAGATGCGGAAGAACTGCGGAATTTGTCCTTTGAAATAGAAGATACAGACGCAACAAATCATTCTCGTCGTGTCTATCTGCGCGATTTTGCTGAGGTTATTGATGGAACGGAAGACCAACGGGTATTTGTCTTTCTGAATGGAGAACCAGCGGTTAAACTTAGTATTCAGAAGCAACCGGACGCGAATACGATCGAAGTTGTGAATGGGGTAAAAAAACGCATTGAACAGCTACGGGAATCTGGTTTAATTAAAGAGGATATTGAATTATTAGCTACCTTGGATGAGTCAATTTTCATCCAGAATTCTATTGCCAATGTGGCGAGTTCGGGGTTAGTGGGAGCCACGTTAGCGGCGTTTGCGGTGCTGTTGTTTTTGGGTTCATTGCGGCAAACCTTAATTATTGTAATTGCGATTCCCCTAGCCACCCTAGCCGCTGTGATTTTAATGCAGTTATTTGGCTTATCCCTGAACGTGTTTAGTTTAGGGGGATTGGCGTTAGGAGTGGGGATTGTCGTGGATAACGCGATCGTTATGCTAGAAACGATCGCGGCTGGGGTGTCTGATAATCCAGGTGTAGGGGCGGGTTTGACCGATACCATGGTAGACAAAACCCATAACGGAACAAAACCCGCCCCGTCTCAATCCATCATTTCCCAAGCCGAACGGTGTTCCCAAGAGGTAGAATCAGCGCTGATTGCTTCCACCAGTACTAATTTAGTCGCTGTCCTACCCTTTTTGCTCATTGGTGGGTTTTTCTCCCTCCTGTTTAGTGAATTAATTTTAACCATTAGTTTTGCTGTCGCCGCCTCTTTGGTTGTCGCGCTGACAGTTGTACCAATGCTTTCGTCTCGCCTCTTGGCAATCTCTTGGTCAAGTGGCTTAAACCGATTTTGGCTATTGCAAGCCTTTAATCGTCGGTTTGAAGCTGCAACCCTGGGTTATCAAGGGTTCCTGGCGCGGGTGCTGCGGTATCGCCTTCTGGTAATCGCCCTAGCTGTTTTAATTCTAGGTGGGGGAAGTTTAGCCTTAGCTAGTCAAATTCCCCAAGAAATTCTGCCCCGAATTGATACCGGACAAGCCCGAATGTTTGCCCAATTTCCACCAGGAACTACCCTGAATCAGAATCGACAAGTGATGATGGCGGTGGATGATATTCTCTTGGCGCAGCCAGAAACCGACTATGCATTTACCACATCTGGCGGGTTTTTGTTTGGGGGAAATACATCAGAAAACCTGTTACGCGGGACGAGTACAATTGCGCTGAAATCTGATAGTAATGTCGAGACATTTATTGAACGAGTAAATCAGGAATTGCAGACGTTAAATTTAGTCCAAACTCGTCTGCGCCTGAGTCCCGGTGAAGTGCGGGGGATTATTTTAAGTAATTCGCCGGTTCGCGGGGCGGATTTAGATATTGGATTGCAAGGGACAAATACCCAGCAATTAGAAGCAGCAGGGCGTCAAGTGTTAAAGGCGTTAGATGAGCGCGTTACCTTAGCAGCGTTTCGCCCCGATGCAGATGATCGCCAACCTGAAATACAGATTCGTCCTGATTGGGAACGAGTCGCCCAATTGGGTTTAACTGCACAGGAAATTGGCGATACAATTCAAACCGCGATCGCAGGTTCGGTATCGACTCAGTTACAACGGGGCGATCGCTTGGTCGATGTGCGGGTACAGCTTGATCAAGCGGGAATTCAGCGCGTGTCTCAGATCAAAGAGTTACCCCTATTTACCAATAATAATCGCCAAATTTATCTAGGTGATGTAGCGGCTATTGATCAAGGACAAGCGCCGGGTGAAATTCAGCGGATAAATCAGCGCCAAGTGTTCTTAATAGCAGGGACATTAAATGAAGGTGCAACCTTGAGTGAGGCGATAGCGGAAACTGATGCGGTGTTAGCCGAATTAGATTTACCAGATGGGGTTTCTATCTTACCTAGTTCCGCCAGTGAAACCAATCAGCAACTCCAAAATTCTCTGAAAATGCTGGGAGGATTAGCCGCGTTTATGGTGTTTGTGGTGATGGCGGTGCAGTATAATTCCCTGATTGACCCCTTGGTGATTATGCTGACTGTACCCCTCGCCTTAGCCGGGGGAATTTTGGGACTCTATATCACCCAAACCGCCATGGGTGCAACGGTTCTAGTGGGGGCGGTACTCCTGGTAGGGATTGTGGTGAATAACGCGATCGTTATGGTAGAGTTTGCCAATCAAATTTATGAGCGAGAAAAGGTTGACCGCAAAACCGCGATTTTGCAAGCCGCGCCTCAACGTTTACGACCCATTTTAATGACCACAATTACCACCGTTTTAGGCTTGTTTCCCCTGGCGCTGGGGATTGGGCAAGGGTCAGAGTTTTTACAACCGTTAGGTGTGGTAGTATTTTCGGGATTGTCCCTAGCAACGGGATTGACGCTATTTATTATTCCCTGTTTCTATACACTGCTTCATGATAGTTTTGGGGATAATAATAGGAAAAAAAGAATGAAGGGAAGAACCGAGAAGAAGGTAGAGGTAACAGAGAACATAGGTAAGACTAGAGCATCAGTGTAGTAATAGCCGTTAGAAGTAGAGACGTTCCGCTGGAACATCTCCAATTGTCGGGAGTTGATTCTAGGATGACTTAAAGCTAAAGGAAAACAATGATGAGTACAATTAAGAATGTTGTATTGGTTCACGGTTTTTGGGCAGATGGATCTAGTTATCGTGAGATAATTTCGACGTTGTTGGCAGAAGGCTATAACGTTATTGCGGTTCAAAACCCCCTCACTTCCCTGGCTGATGATGTTGCTGCAACGAAGCGTGCTTTGGCTCGTATCGAAGGTCAATGTATTCTGGTTGGTCATTCCTGGGGTGGTATGGTTATTACCGAAGTTGGCAATGATGAACGAGTGTCTGGTTTGGTCTATATTGCCGCCCTTGCTCCTGATGCTGGCGAATCAATGATAGATTTGATGAGTAAATATGGATCTCCGTCGCCGCATTTTCAAGAGCAAGAGGGCTTTATTTGGATTTCCCAAGAAGGCGTACAAACAATTCTTGCGGGTGACCTTTCGGCAGAACAAACATCATTAATCTATGGGACTCAAACGGCTCCATCTGCATCGCTACCGGAAGAAAAGGCAGATGCGCCAGCATGGAAAAATAAACCAAGCTGGTATATTATTGCGAATAATGATCAGGCTGTTCCACCTGATTTGCAGCGTGATTTGTCTAAACGAATGCAGGCAACAACAGTTGCTTTAGAATCAAGCCATTTTGCCATAATTTCTCACGCAAAAGAAGTTTCGGAGGTGATCAGAGAAGCCGCAGTAAATAGCTAATTAGGTTAGTGGAAATAAACTATATTAACTTCTGTAAATAACCCCTTTTCTCCTTACCAATGACGTAGCTTGCTTCTCAAGGGAAGCGAGTATGACGATAGTGTAGTAATAGCCGTTAGACGTAGAGGCGTTCCGTTGGAACCTCTGCCAATTGTCGGTAGTTTTCTACTGTATTGTACATATAATAATAAATTTACATTGTGGTGGAACATAAACCGCCAAGATGAGTTATTGTCTAATCAAGGCGGTAATCGCAGATAAAGTGTCCCCATCTATCATGGGAAGTCAAATGGAGATCTTGAGGTGATGAATATAATCCTAACGCCAGAAGCAGAACAATTGATTAAAGAAAAGCTTAAAAGCGGTCAATATCAAACGGCTTATGAAGTAATTGTTGAAGCTTTACAATTATTAGAGAAGCGAGATCAACAGTATGAAGTGTGGTTAGAAGAAATTACTCGCAAAGTAGAAGTTAGTTTTAAACAGCTTGCGCTTGACGAAGAGACGGATAGGGCGGTTGTGATTGCTAGACTGCGGGAGCAAGTTACGAGTGAAGATTTAGATGCCCTAGTCATTGAGAAACTGAAGGGGCTAGCTCAAAAACACCAGCGCTCACTGCAAGCCGAGTTAACGCACATTATAGAAGCCGCCATTCAATCCCACATACTTAACCAAACTAATGCGAAAGCAACTCCTAAAACACCCGAAGAGTTGGGCTGGTCTCCTAGTTTTTTTGAGAGGACAGCAGGAAAGTGGCAAGGGGAACCACTGACACGAGGGGAACAAGGAGAATATGAGCAGCGGCTTTGGGAACTTTTGTGATTTAACTGACAAAGATTACAAGTTAGCTTCAAAAAACTAACTAACCGAAAACGCCTTGTCCCATAATTACTTTGGGGACTCTATTTTAGTCGGTTCTCCAATTTCACCACTACCAAAATTATCTATCATGAAATCTTTAAAAGATTCAGCACGATCAATGGTAGCGAAAGAAGCAACTTGTATAGATAGATTACCTGTTTCTTCCCTGGTCTTTTCCCGAGCATCTTGACAAAAACTTGAAGTGACCTTAGTCAAATTATTCTCGCTGTAATCAATGTAAACAGGATAAAAATTTACAGGATATACATTTGGATCTTTTGGCAAAGGATCACCACATACATCTTTTGGAAAAAATTCCTTATAAAATGGATTTTCTATTTGACCTGGATTCACTGGTAAATTTTCTGATGGTTTTCTTGAGTTATTTGGTTGCTCTGGAGAAGTTGGAGCTTGCACTATATCAGGCTCAGACAGATTTGACTTTATAGTCGTTGCTACAACTATTATCAAGATCAGTAAGCTTCCACCCCCTACGGCAAGTAACCAAGGAAGGATTTCTGCCCACCGTAAAGCAGATTTCAAAAGACTTGAAATAGTTTTTACTTCATTATCTGAAACATGACTCCACTTCCGAAGAACAAAAGTCATCATATCCCGACGTAATTGGTAATGCCAAAACGCTTTAGGCAATAGGTTGCTGATAGCTGGGCGATAGCGTTCTGCATTCTTTGTTGCCAACCATGGCACTAACTTGTTGAGATACAAACCAGATTTAGGTTGACTAACAATAACAGCATCAATTAAACTCTCTCTTGATTCCAATTCTTGCTTTGATTGTCGGTCTTGTATCTCCTTAATTTTTTTCTCTTCTTCTTGATCTATCACCTGATAAAATTCAATTTCCGCGTCTTCTGCAACTTGTTGAGCCACAGGTTTTGAATTATCCTTTAGCCAACGAAACATTGCCTCTTCTACAGCAGTTCGAGGACGCTGATTGAGATCCATCCAAATCGAGTAGCGATGACCGTTGATTTCAATCTCATCATCCCCATTTGAAAGGTTTTCACGCTGTTTTAGATAAGTTTCAGCTAGTATATAGACGATTTCTTTAAGCTCATTGGATTTAACCTCAGCAACTAAATCCTGTAACAGCTCTTCGATTTGCTCAAAGTATCGGATAGTTAGTAATTTAATGGCAATTAAAACAACTTGACGGACAAAAGAATATTGCTCGCGTTGAATGATATTTTCTAAGCGGTGAAACGCTTGGTCAGGGGTAAATGTACTAATTCCTTCGTCATACCGAATTTGCCCATAAGTTAATGCTACAGTTCCTAGCAAACAATTATATCGTGTAATTTTTATACCAGTAAAATTTATGGATCTACTTGTTGAGCATTCGCTGATCCACAACTCTAGCGTTCTCAGAACTTCTTCAGGATTTAGTTGGTAAGTGAATGCTAAACTCCTGCTAATTGCTGGAATTAAGTCTAGTTTCAGTGTAAGGTCATGAAGCATATCGCGCAATTGGACAAGATGTAACGATGCCACTCTAGGTAAAGTATGGGAACCAAAGCGATCGCGGACTAAATTATTTGGATCTTCTGATAGCTTTTTGAGTAAGTCATACAGTTTTGGGTGAAGTTGATTAGGGGGGTCGTATAGAGCCGCGTAACTAACTGTTAGAGCAATAGTAGCTCGAATATAGTCTTGTGGCTCCTTCGTTGTTTTCTCATCCTGATTAGTCAGGATACTTTTTAATTGGCTAATTAAACGTTGATCATTTTGCCAATTGTGAAGCGTTTCAAATAGTTCCTGTTCACGGTTATAGTTTGGGTCACGCCAGCGTGCCATTGCGTAGGCAGCTACTGCTTGAACTTCTAGTTCTTCATCTGCAGCTAAATGGCGTAAGGTGTCTTGTATAGCAGTAGGAGAAATCCAACCAATATCGCTTAGAGCTTCACCTAAGACAAGGCGAATTTGCTCACATCTTGCTGAGGTTCCATATAATTCCTGTTCAAAAGACCTATTAGCTACCGAATTCTGAACTAGAGTTTCTATTGTAGCTAGTGCAGCAAGAATTTGCCTGCGATGACTAGACCAGGCTAATTTAAACAACATTCGGCGTTGTTGGGGAAAGCAACCTTCAACTTTTGCTCGATCAGTCTCTGTGTTTATCGGATTTAAATTGAAAAAATTGCGGAGATTATCTAAATCGCAGTAATCAAGAGCGCGTAAGGATGGATCACGCTTCTGCCAAATGTTTTCTACAATTTCTTCTAGCGCGGCAAAGAACTGATCATCAAGCAAACCTGTAAAAAAGTTTAATCCCAAAGCTAGCAATTGTTCGCGAGAATCCAAGATTTGATAGAACCAATTATTTAATGCACTTTCGTTATTTTTAACTTCTTTGATCAATTCAATAACTTTTGTTTCCTGGGGCAATTTCTGGTTTTCATCAAACTCTTTAGCCAGAAGTTGTACAAAACGAGCGATTTTGTCTGGAGTCTGTAACTGTTGAGCAACTGTGTGGACTGTCAAATTTCCAATACGTTGATCTTCAGGTTCAATATTTTCATTCAGCAATACCTGCTTTAAAGATCCAGCCGTATTATTCAGCGCCTGAACAAGAGCCTTAACTAAATTGTTTTGATCATAGAGTTCTGCACCTGACAAGGTTTGCCAGAATTCAGTTGCCTCTGGAGATAGCTTCCAACTTTCAATAGGTGTATCTGTGGTTATTATGACATAATGCTGTCTCAAAACAGCCATCTTATGAATTCTGGATAAATCATAGCCAATATTTTGAGGTGAAACCTGGTTTAAAATAAAAATTGTGGTTTCTTCAGCTTTTTGGAGTTTCACATCAATACTTTGTGGAGCAGAACTGCGCTGCCACTCTAAGATAGGTATTTTTTCATATCCACTGTTGCTAATATGCCATGCAAAGTACCTCGCTAAACTAGGCTTGTCGATATCATTTCCCCCACCGAATACCACCAGTCGTTTTTCTTGAATAGCTCCGAAAAATTTTTGAATGATACCCTGACTAGGGCTAACAAAATTAGGAGACTCAAATTGTTCTAGGCTTGGCTCGAAAAAGTCGGGCTTTTGTAAATAAGTATTTTGAGTAGTATTCCCTATATTAAAAGTGCTGCTATGACTGTCAATGACTTCAACATTTCCGAAAGAAGCTCCTCTCTGTTCATATAAAAAGGTAGATTTATCACTCATGATTTTAGCTTCCTTAATTTAATTTGGGAGAGAGCTTGACTTTTCTTTCTCAATTTTGAGTAGTGTTTCCTATGCTGAAGGTGCTACCATGACTGTCAGTAACTTTCACATCTCTGAAAGATGCTCCTTTCTGAACCTTCTCACTAGCTGAGCAAATTTTCCTTTCCGACTCAGATGGTTGCCTTTCCTCTGTCAGCTTATTAATATCGAGCTTCGCTAAGATTTGGAAGGCAAAAGCACTAGCGTGTCGTGCAGCAATTTTTTGAAATCCAGCATCATCGGCATTGCTCTTATCCTCAATCAGATCTGAGATACCACGAATAATTAACGCATTGATTTCCGGGTTGGCGCGGAGAGCTTTAAGAACACCGTGGCTCTCCATCTCTACTGCTAGCGCATCACCATAATTTTGACGTAGCTGCTGGTAAACTTCAGAATGGGTTGAAGCCACTACTTTGTCACCTGCGGCTATAGCTCCAACCCAAGCTTCCGGTTCCAAGTCCGAACTAGAACCTTGAATCCTCTCTAACCATTCTTCCTTTCTAGCCTCAGCCTTAGCTCGCTGTTCCAAAGGATAGCTAACTTGGCTAACATTAGGTCTTGGCTGGAAAGTTTCGACAACTTTTCCCGACTCGTACCCATAAACTTTCGTTGCGGCTACCACATCACCAAGTTTGACATCCTTGAGTCCACCTGCTACCCCAACGAATAGGATAACGTTCGGCTGGAAATAATCGATGGCTCGTTTAGTTTCTACAGCCGCCTCAGCAATGCCTGCACCCATTTCCACAATTCCAACTTGCCATGAGCCACCATTGGATGAGAAGTTTCCTCGTTCGTAGATGGTTCCTTCCGGGTGCGTCTCTTCCTGGAGATCGCTCAAGTGAGCGCGAACTGCTTTATATTCGACAGGAATAGCCGTGAGAATAACAGCGCAAGGCATCATGACAATCTAACTGTGGAGAGGGTACTAATGAAATTGTCTATGAATCCCATGTTATCCCCAAGTTATCCCAAACGGGAACTGGTTTGTTTAACGAAATATTAAGCAGAGGCAGAAAAATCATGATTAGAACCTCCCAAGATGAGTTTAAAGCATCCCTAGAACGTATCCTGAAGCGATACCAGGGTGCGATCGCGATTATTCTCTTTATCATCGGTTTAGGGTTGCGTATACTTGCCATAGACAAAACTGATGCTTTCTGGAAAATCACCGGAGATTTAGGGACGTTCTTAGCGGCTGCTATAGCCATTCCCTTTATTTACGAAAGCTCGATCAGAGCAGTAGACCGTCAAATCTTCCTCAGTGATTTGGAAAATACTCTAGAAAAAAAGCTGACCACAACTCAAACTAGCTCACCTAGAGTTTATGAAATTGGGAGACTACCTTTGCAACAAAAGGTGGCGTTTCTCCAAGAAGCGAAACGAGAGGTGGTTCAAATCGGCGTCGCTTTAAGTAGTTTCTCTAGTTATTTTGAGCAGAGACCCGTCTCAGAGTTCAAACAGCCGGTAATGGAATTACTCCAAAGAGGCGTAAATTTTAAAATGTTAATTCTCGATCCTGACAGTGAAATAGCTAAAAACTATGCTAATGATAGAGGAGAGCCAAACTTAGTAGACAAAATACGTCAGTCTCTCATCACTTTAAGCCGCCTGAGAGATGAGTTTAGGGCAGCGAGTTTGCCCGGTAGTTTTGAACTTTATCTTTATTCCCACTTTCCCTATGGCAATGTAATTATGGTTGATCCAGAAGAGGAAGGTGGATGTGCATTTATATCTCATTATCTGCACGGAACCAAAAGAGCAGATACACCTGTTTTTGAAGTATACAAGTCATCCAACCCCATACTTTTTGAAAAATACTGCTATTTTTTGATAAAAATTTTGGGAGATAGTAGAAATTTATAATTGTTATAACCCGCGAAGGCGGGTTTGGTCTGTGTAGCTGCGGTTTAAACCGCCCAGCTTGATTCTGTAACTAATGACAATTTGGCAACACTCCCGCGATCGCACTTAAGGCTGGTGGGCATTGCCCACCCTACTCATCAGAATCCCCGTAAAGGACTAACTTCCAGCACACCATTCGGTTTAAACACCACCTGAAACTGAGCTAGGGGTTTGTCGGGAACAAATCCGGTTTCCTTACTGCCAATACCAGCCGCTTCTGGGTCAGCTAATTCTGCCAACGGTGTTTCTTCTACATAATCCCAAGCTGGTTGATTGGTCGGTTCGTAGTCCGCGATCGTGCCATCTTCAGTGACAGCCACTCGGTAATTTAAAGGTCTTCGTGATAGCGGTGTTCCTTCCCAACGTTCGTCTAACGTGCTGTAGAGTTGGTTATTTAATTGTCTCAGTAACCTCCGCTCCGTGATTTCGGGTCCTAAACCAGGTTCTTCCTGATAGCCTTGCCAAGGACTGACTTGCAACACACCGCCTGGGGTAAACACCACCCGGAACAGAGCAAAGGTTTCTCGGCTTGCTGTACCGCCTTCTGTGGGAATATAGCTCAACTCCGGTAAAGGAGTTTTGTCCGCACTATCAATAGGCGTATCATCAATGGGCTTATACCCTAGAATATCTCCGTCTCCGCCAACCGTAACCTGATACTCTAAATTCTGACTTAACCCTTCCCGGTTATCCCACTCTTGAGTGAGTTCTCTGTGCAGATAACGCTTCAAATAACTCAACTCCGTTGGATTCGTAATCTCTCGCGTTGAGGTTAATTCGTCCTCCAGTTCAGCCGCCGAAGGGGGACTTGAGGTGGGGGTTGGGGTGACTTGACCTGGGCTATCTGGGGTTGGAGACGTTGTTTCCGTAGCATTAGACTCAGAGGCTGGCTTGGGAGGACGCACTTCTGGGACAGGTACAAAGAATAAAGCCAACGCCGCTACAGCTAAACTCGTCACACCAATCGCAGCCGGTGCGCTTCGCTGGGCGACGGATTGGTCAGCTTTGCGATACCGTCGGGAAATCGGTTGTAAGGGTACAGCCAGATCAGGCAACGTGTGCTGATCCGCGAGGAACTGATCGATCGCCTCAACCAAATCAAATAGCTGTACCGTTGTCAAATCAAGCTGTACAGGATTTTTGCCATCTATCCCTCCCGCAGAAGTCCCTGATGCGCTATGGGAATCAGAAGTAACACCCGAAAGAACTTCTGCGGTTTGCCCCACCCTTAAATGGTGCAAGTTTTTATCCGGAAGTTGTTGTAAATGCACCAAAGGTGGTTTAGCGCCATCAAGTTGAGGGTGAGGGACGTGACTCAAAAATTCTTGAGCATACCGATTGACAGACTCAACCAAGCTCTCAAAAAAATCTCGTCCGCCGCTAATGGGCTGCGGCTGACCCATAAAACGGCATTCTGCATTAACCAGAATCGTCATCAGCGGGCGAGGATCAAGCTGGTCTCCCCCCCCTGCGGTTGTATCACTTAATCCCTCTAGAATCAGCGTACAGTTGGGCAAACTGTACTGGCGTCGAATTGTCATCGTTTTTTCCCTATGGAACCCACAATTATAGCTACGGACGCTCTCAACCTCTGGTTGGGATCATTCATCAAACTTCTCCATCAAACAAACTAATCCAAAATCGCTGCATACCAGAGGTTCCTGTACAAAACAGCAACTGAGCTAACAGCGACAATGCTAACTCATTTAACTTTTCATCGGTATTGTAGACAGAAACTTTTGCCCGTCGTGGGTTCATCCGGCTACGGAAATGTGCCCGGAACCGCTCTAGATAGGAGGACAAGCGAAAATGTTGTTCGATGGGAACCTGCTTTTGACTCAGTTGTTCGTAAGCCAGAAGCAGTTGTCGAATCACAACCGTCATGCGGCGAGCCAGATAACTGGCTATAATCACTAAAGCTTTAGCTTCTTCTAGATTCAGCGGACGGCGCGTGTGAGAGCGTCGCAAGGGATTGGTGCAGCGTAGACGCCAAAGAACCACACGATTATTGATAATGTCCTGAAGTTCTAGCTGTTTGGCGACTAGCAGCATCGCTTCAGAACCTCCCAGTTCCAACGCTTCAATGGCAAGTAAAATCAGGTCAATCTGCTGCCGACTTCGTGACGGGCATCCCCGATCTGAGATACCGGGATCGGGTAAATTATCTAAAATTACGGGATGGGATGGAGCAGCAGAAGTGTTTGTCGGCATTACGCTTACAGAAAGAATCATTCTAAGTAGCGATTGTAGGTGAACTCGTCTTCTATACAGAAAGAATTTCCAAGTGAACTACCCAGCACTGACCTGATCCTTTGTGATCCTTCGCTCTTCTCAGGACAGCAGGTGTAGTGTGGGCTTCTAGATTCAGCGGGGAATACCTCATGAGAGACTTACGTCCCCTCTTGGGTCTTACTTCCCCTCCACTAGCAGAGACGGCTGTTCCATCCGCCTGTAATATTCTGATACCTTCTGCTCTAATATAGGTCGAGGCGTTACTATCTCCATCATGATGAGTCCCACAGCTCGGACAAGTCCACTCCCTCATCTCCAGTGGCATCTCATCAACCTGGTCGTAGCAGTTAGAGCAACGTTTAGAGCGAGGAAACCATCTATCAATCTCAACTAACTTACCGCCCTTTTTCTCAAGCTTGTAAGATAGGCAGTTAACCAATATTCCCCAACCCACATCAGATATTGCCTTGGCTAGCTTGTGCTTACAAACCATGCCCTTGACATGCAGATCCTCTAGGACAACAACTTGGTTTTCGTTGATGAGCTTACGAGAAAGCTGATGTAGAAAATCCTGTCGTGAGTTACTAACTTGTTTATATACCCTAGCTACGACTTTTTTATATCTGTTCCGTGAATTACTCACCTTCTGTTTGTTCGCTAATTTCTGCTGTTTACACTTTAGGTTTTTCTCATCTTTGGCTAAATGTTTAGGATTTCCGTACTTTTAAACTTTAATCCCATCGCTAGTGATGGAAAAGTGCTTTAATCCTAAATCAACACCAATTATTCTGTCTTCAGTCGATGTTTTTGGATTTTATACCTCAATTTCAGTCAGAATAGATGCATAATACTTACCTGATGGATCTGGGCTGGACTTTGACGACTTTACGCAGCACTTAATATAACCTCCTTATTGTCTATGTTACCATTACCACTTAACTACAGTCGGTGTTAACACACTTACTGATTCGCCCTTTCCGATGCCATCATGGCACAAGGACTCATCATTGGTCGGCTTCCTTCCATTTAATTGTTAAACTGTTTAGTCAAGCCCCTTATCTACCTATGGATTTAAAGTCGCTGATTCGGGATATTCCAGATTTTCCTAAACCTGGAATCATGTTTCGGGATATCACCCCCCTGCTGCGCCACCCAGAGGGACTACGCTACACGATTGACATCCTGGCTCAAACCTGTAAAGAGGCAGGGCTCACGCCAGATTATGTCGTCGGGATGGAATCCCGTGGCTTTATTTTTGGTCCTCCCCTCGCCTATCAACTCGGCGCTGGGTTTATCCCTGTGCGTAAACCCGGTAAACTCCCATCCGCCGTGCATACCATTGAATATGAACTCGAATATGGTATGGATCGCTTAGAAGTTCATCAAGATGCCTTTGATTCCGGTTGTCGTATTCTGATTGCCGATGATTTAATCGCTACAGGAGGCACCGCCGCCGCTACCGCCAAGTTGGTGCAAAAAATTGGCTGTGAACTGGTGGGCTTTAGTTTTATCATCGAACTAAGGGATTTACAGGGGCGTCAGAAGCTGCCTGATGTGCCAGTTGTTACCTTGATTGAGTATTAAGGGCATGAGCAATGGGTGATGGGTTACATTCTTCAGTAAAGCAATTTCAATGACCCCAACTTACTTCGTTGAAGTTGGGGATTGCCGGACAAACGGTGATTTAAACCGTTGAATACCGCGTTGAGTATCGGTTTGGTACAGACTCTCGAATGCTTCCCTAGCTCGAGTTATCTCTAAGACTTTTTGTTAAGTCGCTAGTACAGACGTAGCATGCTACGTCTGTACAGGACATCTTAACCGAGATGGCGGGAAGGGACTACATTGAGCGAAGTCGAAATGTAAACACTTTCACTCGTGAGGATTATCTCCATGTTACGAGTACCAGTTCTATCAAAGTCGGGCAAGCCACTGATGCCCACCAAGCCTAGCCGTGCTAGACGTTGGCTTAAGGAAGGCAAAGCTAAAGTGGTACACAACGACTTAGAATGCTTTGCTATTCAGCTAACCTTTGACACACACAAAAATACCCAACCCATAGCAATAGGTATAGATCCGGGCAAGTGCTATTCAGGTATCGGAGTACAATCAAGCCGTTTTACCCTCTGGATGGGGCATCTGGTCTTGCCGTTCAAGACAGTCAAGGAACGGATGGAATTACGGCGGGTTATGCGTCGAACCAGACGAGGGAGACGGATTAACCGTAATCTTCCCTACTCTGAGCGATGCCACCGTCAAGCCCGATTTGATAACCGCAGACAAGACAAGCTCCCTCCCTCAATCCGAGCCAACAGACAACTGGAACTACGGGTAGTCAAAGAGCTATTCAAGCTGTTCCCTGTCAACGCCACTCACTATGAGTTAGTTATGGCTGATGTAGATAGAACTAGCGGACGTAAATCCGCTCGGTCTGGTGTCGGGTTCTCTCCGGTCATGGTAGGACAACGACAAATGCTGACTTGGTTGTCTGAATTAGCCCCTGTTATAACCCATAAGGGGTGGCAGAGGGACGGCAACGGAACTAGCCAACTAAGACAATGGCTAGGACTAGCTAAGGACAAGAAAAACAAGGCTAGTAAAACTCCAGCTACACAAGCGGTTGATGGTGTGACCTTGGCGGCGTTTGAGTTGATCCGATGGCGAGAATGGCACTCTGATAATGCCAAGCATGGCGAGTGGTATGGTGATGTGCAGATAACACCTGCACCTTTTGCGATAATTCGTAGACCACCAATCAGTCGCAGGCAGTTGCACTTGTGTGTCCCGCGTCAAGGTGGTTTACGGCGGAAATATGGCGGCACAGTTACCCGCCATGGCTTTAGAAAGGGAGACAAAGTTGTAGCCCAAAAAGCGGGAAAGACTTACACAGGTTGGTGTTCTGGAGACACCGACAGACAAGTGTCAGTTAGTGATATTAACTGGAAGCGGTTAGGACAGTTTAGTGCTAAAAAAGTCCAGTTGTTGCAGCGAAGCACGGGGTTAATTGTCGTGCCTTCAACTGGACTGTCAAATCTTCCCTTATTGAAAGGGTCGATTTGACCTCTATCACTCCCCGCATTGCTTCGCTGAATGCGGGGTCTCACGAGGTTTACGATGACTTTTTCAACACAGGATTCTTTAACTCGCCATGGCTTAAATGAGGCGTGGGCGGGGTTCATCCGGATTGTCACCAGTGAGACGTTTCTCTACATCGTCAAACGTCTCTTGCAAGCCTTACCGACCCTATTTCTGGCATCTGTACTCAGTTTTGCCATCATGCAATTGGCACCGGGAGATGTTTTGGATACTTATCGGCTTAATCCCCAGATTTCTCCAGACCGCATTGAGGAACTCAGACAACAATTTAGCTTGGATAAACCTGCTTATGAGAGGTACTGGCGCTGGCTGGTGCAAGTGGTGACACAAGGCAATTTTGGTTTGAGTAGTCTTTATTTTCGCTCTGTATCATCCCTACTCTGGGAACGCATCCCAGCTACCTTACTGCTCGCCATTTCCTCGATTATTATCACTTGGGCGATAGCGATTCCTTTGGGGATTATTGCCGCCGTCAAGCAAAGCCGCTTTGCCGATCGCGCCTTACAGGTGATTAGCTATACCGGTCAAGGCTTTCCTAGCTTTATTACTGCCCTGTTTCTGTTAATTATCGCCCAATACACCTCACCGCTGTTTCCGGTGGGTGGCATGACCAGTATTAATCATGCGGATTTGTCTCCCATTGGTAAAGTGCTAGATATTGGATGGCACATGATTTTACCAACCCTTGCCCTCTCAATCACCAGTTTTGCCGGACTGCAACGGATTACCCGAGGGGCAATGTTGGATGTTTTGCGGCAAGATTATATCCAAACAGCCCGTGCCAAGGGACTTCCAGAAAATCGGGTGATCTATGTCCATGCCTTACGGAATGCGGTTAATCCCCTGATTACCATCCTGGGTTTTGAATTTTCTAGTTTGTTAAGTGGTGCGTTTATTGCTGAATTTTTCTTCAATTGGCCCGGTTTAGGGCGGTTGACGTTACAAGCTGTCACTGCCCAAGATGAGTTTCTCGTGATGGCAGCCTTGATGATGGCGGCGGTGATGCTGATTGTCGGTAACTTACTCGCTGATTTGCTGCTCAAATTTGTTGATCCGCGCATTCGCCTAGAAAATCTCAAATAATTAATCGGAAGTCGAATGACAAATGAAAAATATAGGGAACTAACTTTCAGTGTAATCAGTGTGACTAACTCCTCACTCCCCTACCCTAATCTCTCCAATAAATCCGTGAAATCAGTGTTTTGACGAATGACCAATCAAAATGTTTAGCCAAATCTATTACTTAATTCTTTCTCGAGTTGACGGGCGCTATCTTGCTGCCAAACCTACCCCTAGGGATAGTGAGATGGGAGCAGGGTACTTATTGATGTTTCGCGAACAGTTTGAAGCCCTCAGCTATCTGAATACCCACGCGGCTGATCTGAGCGATCGCTTTGCCGTTGAGTCTGTTTCCGGAACTCAGTTAAAAGGATTGCTCCAACGCTGGGGATTTCATGGCGTGGGTATTGTTCAAGACCCCCTGATTCCCAAAATAGAGTTTCTATCTTATGAGGGGTAATATCGATTGCTTCGTTCTAAGGATAGATATTCTCAGCAGATTTTAAAAAAAATAATTCAACATGGCTCTAAATTCTATCTTTAGATTAGCTACAAGACTGATGCCATTAGTCCAAAATGAACGAATATATTATCGCTCAACCAATATCCTGACAATCATAATCTGAGATTGATGAGTGTAATGCCTGTAGCCGAATCTCGTACCTGCCTCACCACAACAAACAACCGTTGGGCGGTTGCGTTTTTGCATCAGATGGTGTAATACAGGAAACCGTAATACCGCTTGACGACGTGCTTTGTAGGGAAAGCAGATGTATTTTTTAGCGATAGCAGCAACAAGGCAACGGAAACTTATACATAAGGCGTTGGGTCGCTTTAATTGAAACTCTTTATCTTTCAACTTACACCCCAGTCAAATCAGTACATTATGACGTTTCAAGTCAATCGGTTTGATAGCCAAGACTCTCGGCGTACTCAACCTAGAAAAGGAGTGAAGTCCAGAGGGCTAATCCAAAAACTTAAACACTATATCTTTTTATTGGGCGTAGGAATTTCTTGGGGAATCGCCACCCCCCTGAATGCGGCTGAACGAATCACCTTGCAATTAGGACCGTTTCAGCAATCGGTGGCAATCGAGGATCTAGAAGCATGGGCGCAAACGGGTCAGTTACCGCCGACTCTCACACCCTACCGTTCCTTACTCACCCCCCAAGTCCAGCAGGTACTCAACAGACGCCTGCAACTCGACCCCAATCTGGCTGAGAAATTTATCAATGACTTGCTGCTTTCAGCAGATGGTGCCCGCTTACTGGATCAAATTGGTGGGGTACTTCCTGATAGCAGTCTCGATCAGTTAAAAGCCGCTCTATTTTTAGCTGCACGCCAAGGGAATGGATTGTCGGTGCTAAGTTTTTTAAGAGCTTACCCGGAGGAGACAGTCACGATCAATGCCTCATCTGCGATCGCGATTGTTTTGCAAATGAATAGACCTTACTTACAAAGTCAACTGGTCAATCCGATCCTGGAGGAGGAACTCACTGTTGCGGATACCCCAGAGTTTTCGGCGGACTTTGATCCGACGGTGACCGGTTATCAATATGTACGGGAACGAACCCTGAGGTTACGCGATCCCGATCGCGATCGTTCTATTCCTGTAGATATTTACTGGGTTGGTGATACTTCAGGACCTTTGGTCATTCTCTCCCACGGTTTTGGTTCTGACCGCAAATTTTTAACCTACCTAGCGCGTCATCTGGCGTCTAATGGTTTAACCGTTGCGGCTATAGAACATCCCGGCAGTAATTTTAGCTGGCTCAGTGGGGTTTCTCTAAGCAGTAACATTGGAGAGGTGCTACCCCCATCGGAGTTTATCGACCGTCCTAAGGATGTCAGCTTTGTCTTGGATCGTCTGGCGAGAATTAATCGAGGCTATGGAGCATTTCGGGGCAAATTGAATACGGAACAAGTTACTGTTATCGGTCACTCTCTAGGCGGCTACACGGCTTTAGCTTTAGCAGGAGGACAACTCAACCTAGAGGAATTACGACAATTTTGTCACCAGCGTACTCCTCTAGAACGCTCACCCGCTGACTGGTTTCAATGTTCCGCCACAGACTTACAGGAAGACTTGGTGGAGTTACGCGATCGGCGGGTGGTTCAGGTGATGGCTCTTAATGCCGTCACTGGACATTTATTTGGCAATACGGGTCTAGCTGAGGTAGAAATTCCTACTTTGATGTTAACGGGAACCGATGACGCGATCACTCCCTCTCTGGAACACCAACTTCGAGCCTTTGATCAGTTAAGCGGACCTAAGTATCTGCTGGTGGCGCTGGGGGGGACTCACTTAAGTGTGACAGATCGCGCCAGTCTCAATGAAGCGATAACTAACAGTACGTTGGTGAGGGAACTAACGGATAAAGAAGCAGAACCCCTGCGCCAGCTTTTTCGAGGTGTGAGTTTAGCCTTTATTAAACAGCTAACCCCTGAAGCCCAACTCTATAAACCCTTCTTGACACCAGCTTACGCTCAATCTCTTTCGAGTCCCAGCTTATCCCTACGCCTGAGTAGTCAACTCCCGCCAAGCTTAACTACTTGGTTCCAAGTGTTAACCGTGAGTAACCAGAAGATTGCCATCCGTTTCCCCACCCTAAATCACGGTGCGATCGGGACGCTTTTTTCACCCTTTGCCAACTCTCCCAAGGTTCTTACCCAGACAGATTGCTGCACAGGACAACTTAATCAGATTTTTACGAATTTCATGAATACCTATAATCGGCGTTTAACGGGTATTAGTTAACCGCTTCTATCCCTTGCCAGCTTAAACTACACCCTCTAGAGCGTCGATCGGGTAACCACTGTTAACCGGGGTAAGAAGTACCGGGACTAGCGCTCTAGGAGATTTCAGATGTGGACTCGATTGACTTAATTGTACCCTATTGATATATAATTGAAGATTGGCAATATTAAACGATCTAACCCCAGGGTAGGCTAAATCAAATTTATTTGTGATCGGACTTGCCAACACTTGGTTAAGTTTGCTACCTTAGTTAAGCGAGTTAAGCGCCAAGGATAACAAGCCGGGATAGCTCAGTCGGTAGAGCAGGGGACTGAAAATCCCCGTGTCGGCGGTTCAAGTCCGCCTCCTGGCATTCATGATAACACCTAAAAAGCGTTGTACGGCGAGAGTGCAACGCTTTTTAGTGTAAATGTACTACTTGGTAATTAATTGAGTTTTTGAAGACAATTTCATCGAAAATGATATGAGATTGATATGATTCTTCCTTGTGGGCTACGGCTCTGGAACTGCCACTGTGTCAATAATTCCCGCATAATGCTGCCAAATGGTCTTGGGGCTGTTTCCTACCCATTTTGATATCTGTGAAACGGGAACCCCTTTCTCTAGGCATAAAGTAATAAATGTATGGCGAGTTGAGTATTGAGGGCGGTAACGGATGCCCGCCTGCACCAAGATCGACCGCCAAGCCCGATTTAGGAAATTGTGTGGATCAATCGCCAGACCCTCTTTAGACCGAAAGACTAATTGATCTGGATTGATTGGGTCTGGACAGATATTAGACAAAAGCAGTTTGAGGGATTGGTTAAGAGGGAACCGCCTGGGCTTGTGAGTTTTGGTGTCTTTTACCTGTCTGTTGACCAACGCCTCACAAAAGATTATGTACTCAAGCCCTGGGTTTATGTGTTTCCACTTCAATGCGATCGCCTCACTGGTTCTGGCGCCAGTCCAGAACAAAAAGCGGACGTAATCAGTGTAATAGCTGTAGTAACGGCTCGATCTGAAACCGTTAATGATGGCATCCCGTTCTCTTCGAGTGAATGGGTCTGGTTCAGTTGCGCTTTGAATTTTTTTGGGGAGGCTCTCAAATGGGTTACCCTGAATCATTCCTTGATCAATAGCCCACTTACAAGCGGCTCTAAGTTGAAGTAATATTCGCCTTACGCTTCCCGGTTTGTAGTTTTTACTGAGCCAGTTTTTAAAAACTTGAGATTTGTCTAAGGTAACAGGACAGGCTACTAGTCGTTCCCGCACCCGCTTAAAGTCTGTATTGATGGTGGTGACGCTCAAGTCTATTCGGGTCTTGGCGTAAGCCTCCCAGATTTCAAGCAAAGGGGTTTTGTCGGCAGAAATTTGCAAGGGGTTCTTGTACTTGTCAAGCGTCGGGTCAAAGCGCTCAAATACTAGGTCGGCTTCAATTTGTGCAGCCTTATGTCCAGCGATTTTTCGGTTTCTAGCGTTATCCGCCAGTCCAAGCGTGAGGTATCGCGTTGGGCAATAAGCTGGGAGTCGAAGCCGTAAGCGTCCCTGAAAATTTTCCACTACTACCGAGCCTTTAGGGTTACGACTCATCGACCACCTCCAAATCCTGGGGTGCGATCGCGCTTTTTGGCGGTTCCCCATATTTCTTCCAAAGTCCCTGATTGGGGTATCCTTCCCAGTCCACGTACCATTTCCCATTTTTGAGGCGAGAAGATAGCCGCCCATACCAATGCTGAAGCTTTATCCTCAATCCCGGCTTGAGGGCTTTAATTTTAAAGTTCAATGCCTCTACCTCTGATGGCTTGAGCGTTCGGGTATCGCCATTTTTGCTGACTTGAATTTCTTTTGGCGACAAGGACTTTTTTGTGCAGGTCCACTCAGCTCCATTTCGCAAAAGTCGATCACCTACCTGTATTTTGTCAAATAGGTCGGATGGGGCAAATCGAAATTTAGCAAGATGATCTAGTGAGACAAGAAAACTGTCCTCGAATTTGTCGTATTGAATTCTAAACTGACCTAAATGTAGGTCGCTCGGCGCTTCAACGACAGTCCCGTAACGCCAAGGATCGTTATGGTCGTCCTCGAAAAACCTTACCAGTCGAACTCCAGGCTTCAAATCGCTGGGTTCAACGCCGGGAACTTCATTGTTGGTATCAGTAACCGGTTCAGTCTCCAGGGCTTCATCGGTAACAGGTTCAACGCCGGGAACTTCATCAACAGTTACCTCCCCCCTCTTCAGGGGAGGGAGACGGCGAAATAATTCCTCTCGCTGGCGATCGCTCAGGGATGAGTAAAAGGTTGGGATTTGGTTGCGGAGTTCGGGGTGCTTCTTGATTTGGCTGACGCATTTCTCAACGCATACCCACCGCTCATCATTTGGATCGTCTGCGCGATCGCACAACTCCACGTCTATCAATCGGTCTCTTAGCAGATCACTGGGTTTCCACAAACCCAATGCCCCAACCCCTGTAACCGTTTGCTTGAGTGGGCGGATATTTTCCAGCTTCCAGGCGTATCGACCAGGTTCCCAGCATCCATGCAGCAGTTCTTGATCTGGCTGTTCGTTGATGAAGCTTTCATCCATGAAAATACAGTCGGTCAGTTCGGCGACCGCCAGCACCCGACTAGTTGGGAATTCTGCCGGGTCGTCCTGCTCTCGGCAAATTCGGTTAAAAGAGTGCTTATCAATTTTCTGGGGGGCGTGAATCAGTATCAATCCCCGATAGTTGGTTTTCTGCCCGCGAGTCTCAAACCGTTTTTCGCCCCTGGCGATAAGGGTCGCAAACGGCTGCTGAATGGATAAGCCCCGACAGTTAGCTAACTGATCTTTAGTGATCACGTCAGGATCGGTAGTGGATCGGGGGGTGATCAATGGTGGATCTTTTGAATGATCACTTGTGTCTGATAGCTGTTCCTCTTGTTGTGCTTGGGTTTCAGGCTCCGTCTCTTCTTGTGCGATCGCACCTTCTGCATTTTCCTCAGTCACCTCACTTAATTGAAAATTTGGATTTTCAGTGATCACTGGATCTTTCGCTGTGCCTAAGTCGCTGTAATTCTCTGGTGGAGCGGGTTCTAGAAAAGATCCATTTGAGTGATCATCAAAAGATCCACTAGTGATCCGATCCTCAGGCGATGGATCACTTGGAGCATCGATGCCATCACCGTCCCAATCGCCGCCGCCATTATCATCACCTTCCCACTCCAGGAAATAAACCATCCTCCGATCTTGGAGGGACTTGCGGCACGAGCTGATTATCCCCGCTGCCGATAGCTGACCCGCCGCACGCCGTACTGAAGCCCGTGCCCCCCCGCAATATTCCATGAGTTCATCTATCTCATATCGGATATTCCGGTGAGCCGACAGAAAACTGACGATCCGATCTTTCAGGCTAGAAGATTCGTCCTGCTTCTTGTGTTCGCCGTGGCAGATGAATCGCCGATTTTCAGCGAAAAACTCCAACGAGTAACGAGCGAGGCAGCGCCCTCTGAATTTTTCTATGGTTAGTATTCTCCATGGGCTATCTGGTCCAGGATGATCGGGGTCAGGTGCCAGTCCCATGACGGCGGTCGCGCTGGCTGTAATGGCTCCCGTTCCGCGAAGTCCTCCCTCGGAATTGCTGTGGTGGATTAAGATGACGTGCTTTTTGCGATCTTCGGCGATTTTGTTGATAACCAACAATGGTCGGGCATATTCTGCGTCATTTTCGGTTACAAGTGACCCAGCGCTGACGGAAAATAGAGAGTCGATCAAGACCACGTCCGGGTCAAATTCCTTCAGGTATCGATCAAAAGCTGCGCTGTTCTGAATGTTCCATTTGTCTACAAACCTCACTTCTAGTTCATCGCTATACCCCCTAGCGATGAGAGTTGGAATCATGTCAGATTTGTTCTCGTCAGTCTGGATGATCAAAACTCTCCGACAGGGGGCGGTTACTGGGAATCCTTCCCAGGGAACGCCTCGCAACAAAGAGTAAAGCCAATCGTAGGCAATGGTGGTTTTCCCGCCGCCTCCTTTGGCATGTAATACGGTCAGTCCAACAGATCTGATTAACCCTTGGATTAGCCACTTCGTGTAATCATCGGTTTCGGCGATGACCTGCTGAAAGGTTTTTAACTCCCCCGTACCATCTCTGTGGACAAGATACTTGATCCATATCTCGTCTATCTCTTTAACTGAAAGCTTGAAATTCCTAGCACATTCTTTTAATTTAAGGTACTTTAGGCTAGGATCTTCCTCTGTTAGCTCGATCTGCTCGATCGCCGCAATTAACCGCTTGTGACATGCCCCTATCCTGTCTTCTTTCTTTAGTGGGATAGCGAATGTTTCTTCTAGTCGATTTCGTGCTTTTTCTATGCACTCATCTACCGTGTAATATGGGTCTGACCCAATGGTCGCAATGAAATTGCCAGACTCAATGAGCTTGCGGCAGAAAAACTTGTTCATTACCAACGCTGCGTAGCGGTCAATATTGATGGCTGACACTGTGCGTTCAATTAGCTGCGCTATCTTGCCCTGACCCCCTACTTTATCTAACTTTTTATGGTCATACAGCCAGGAAGTGACACTCATGAAATCCGTTGGCTTTTCCTCTTTATGTAGAGTCAATGCCGCTCGGTATATTTCTTGGTGAGCGTCAACAAGGAATGCTTCTGGAGACAGAATATCTACTACTCGAATCATAGCCCCAGGGTCAAGCATGATGCCTCCCAATATGTCTTCTTCCGCATCTATATTCGACGGTGGAAGTGTGCTAAGATAAGAGTTAAGTTGAAGATTTAAGATGCTTTCAGTCATGCTCTTATAAGGAGTCGGTTCTTAACCGACTCCTTCCTTTATTGTTGGGTACTAAGATTCAAAAGGGATATCGTCGTCTTCGACCTCCCCAGTAATGTAAACTGATTCTTTTTCTATTCGAGGAGATGGACTCAAAAGCCGAAGATAGTCTGGAATTGGCGGCATTGTAGAGATGCCCTGGGCATTAAAAAAGTCTCGCAACTGATTATATTGACTAGATAATTCGTGAAGCTTATTCT
Source organism: Coleofasciculus sp. G2-EDA-02 (assembly GCF_040226375.1). NCBI lineage: Bacteria > Bacillati > Cyanobacteriota > Cyanophyceae > Coleofasciculales > Coleofasciculaceae > Coleofasciculus > Coleofasciculus sp. G2-EDA-02. The sequence continues at coordinate 27,026 of NZ_JAVKEW010000200.1, forward strand.
CTGCCACCTTGACGGCGTTCTCGATCCTGTATTTCTCGTTGTACAGAGCCTCGGCGGGTTTCCCGATCGCCAATTTTGCTTTTTCTCTCAAGGCAGCTACAATCTCATTGATGGATTCTTGCCACTCTTCCTCTGCCGCCAGTAATCCCAGATCTAAATCATCAAAGTCAGGTTCTACCTCGAATCCGACCCGCTCATTACAGTAGTTTCCGGTGGAGATTAGAAATTCTGCGGTTATTTTTGTAATGCGTTTTATTCTGATCATTTCATTCTTTTCCATAATCTTTTAGACTGGCTAGTCTTTCTGCCCGCGCAAAGAGTGCGGGGTAGTCTGTGCCGTGTAAATCGCGATCGAATCCAGCTGATCCGATTAATTCGGCAAAAAGGACACAAACATTAAAATTCGATTCAGAGCAAAAGTTCCAGGCGGAATCGCAATAGGTACTAGCTTTAGCGGTTAAGGCGTCAACTCCCCAAGCCGTTAGATCACTCTCCTTATTTTTGAATTTTTCGGCAGATGCACTGCCTAAAAGTGCATCTATAATGAACTGCTTAAAACTGTCTCGATCCATTGGCTTTCTCTATTTGCTCATTATCAAGAATTGATTGTAAGTCCGCTTCGCGAATCACCCTCCAGTTAGTTTTCCCAATAGTTTGAAAGAGCTGATAGTAATAGCCTTTTCCCTCCCAGCAAGGCTCGAACCAAGCAGTTTGTACTTTGCTTAGGTCAAAGTGAGCGCAGACGGTTTCCAAGAGATAAGGAAAGTCATCGCAAACCGTGAAGAAGCTGTCGGGTAAGTCGTCGGCTATTACTACAGCCTTGTCCGCCCTTAAGTAGTAAATTTTGAGCAGACATTTTGATGCTTGTGGCGTGTTTCGTCGCCAATAAAAAAGTTGTCGGTGAGCAATAGTGTCGTTGAGCTGGGTGTCTTATTGTCCGTACTCGCGTTGGTCTTTCTCGAAAAACTCTTCTGATGCCCCCATTGGTTTTACTCCTAAAAATAGGGAGGAGGCGTCCTCCTCCCATCTCCAATGTCTAAATCTTGTTCGGTTTTTTTAGGTTTGGTTCGCCGGCTATCGGGCGATCGCGTGATTCGTATAGGCAGAATTTGTCAGTTTAGGTCAGGGTATTGTTGCTAAGGAGTAGAGAAAATACGCTTGTGATATGGGACGTACTAGTCGCCGGCTATCGGGCGATTACCGAAATTGGCTCATAGGCAAAAAGTTAAATGCGATCGCGCTCACGCAGAGTGCGGTATCCTATAGGGCGCAAGAGAGGAGTCCCCGTACCACCGAGCCCCTTTCTTGCGCTTGTGGTCTTTTGTTAAAACCAGAAAACTTTTCTGGTTTCTATGTAAAATGGTAGATGATTCATCTCGATATAGCAACCCTCCTGAAAAAACTTTGACTGAGCTACTAAAGCGACTAGGTTGGAAGCAGTCTCAATTGGCTGCATTCATAGGAATCACAGATCGGACGTTCAACAACTACAAGCGAGGACGGCACGAGTTAAAATTGTCGCTTTGGCAGGTCAAGCGGTTAATTCAGGCTATGGAGCTGGCTGGGATGAGCTATGACGACCTACCAGACCCACCAACATGAACCACGCATATTTACGATTTCTCAAACTCTCAGCGCAAACCATTAACTTAGACCGCATTGACTGGATCGACTGGATCTACCCCGACGACGGTAAGCCATGCATTCAGATTGTCTTTGGATTTGAATCCCTATTCCTTTCACCAGATGGCGAAGACGCGGCAATCCTTCGCGACTACTCTCAATTGATATCGATAGAACACAAGGTGCCTCAGCGATCAGAAGGGGTACGGGGGCAAGATGAAGCTTAAATTCCTGCCAGTCCGCTTAGTCGCCAAAAGTTCACCGCGTCCGTTTTGGCTGCAATCGCGGCTAACAACCCAATCAACAAGCAAAACGTGTTCTTACTTCTACTGGGCAATGCAAGACAGAATAAAGCCAAGCCTACCTAAAAGACCACGCAATAATCTTGAAGGGCTTCGTATGGCAGGGGTCGCCTGTGAAATCGATCGCTTCCTATCTGGGCGCACCAACGATTTGTTGAAACTGAAGTGCCTTTTGAGGGACTACAACAAGAATTCAGTGGTGGATTGGATAACAAGCCGGGTTATTCCAAGTTTTCAAACTTGGGAGCCAATCAAGGACAACCGCGACATCGATTTACTATTAATGCTGGAGCGTTATCCCATGCCAGTCATTTAATGGAGTGAGTTTGATGTTGAGTGACAACAAACCAAAAGTTAAAAACATAGTTGACGATTTATCGCCAACGCAGAAAAAAGTCTACTTGCTCCTAAATGCCTACGGTTCCTTGGCTGTAGGCGATATAGCTAAGCGGTTGAAATTGTCGCGTAGCACTGCAAGCAGGACATTGAATTGTCTCTTTGGTCATGCGATTCTAAATCGCGCAGTAAGCGGACGGCTAATAATTTATTCAATTAACCACGAAGAAGTTAAGTTTTTAGAGTCTAAGATAGAGACGGGTTTAAAAAATAAAATTCAGGATTTTCTTGAATCTGAATTGCTAAACACAGTTTTTGTTTGGGAAAAGCAATCAGATCCATGTGATGATACTACTGCTGAATCAGTGGTTTCACTTGTTCCTTCAGAGGAAGGTTATAATTCATGGGTGGAAACTCATCAAATTTTTATAAATGATGCCACCTTGTTCGAGGAAGACAAAGATAGCATTTTAGTAAAAGTTGATCTCACGACTTTTTACTCAGAAGGCAATGCAGATGATGAAGGTGATGTTCCAGAAGAAGAATGGGAATCAAATTCCTCTACTTATTACGTAAGAGTCCAAGGAGAAAACATGGAGATTGAGGCGATGGAGTGAAATAGTTTTCCCATGCCAATGAAACGTGAGCTTTATCCTAAAAATTGGGACGCGATCGCACTGGCGGTTAAGTCCGCCGCCGAATGGCAGTGTCAATTTTGTAGCAGAATTTGTCGGCGACCAGGGCAGACTTGGGAAACTTTCATTCAGGAAAATCACCTGGAGCAGTTGAACGCGATCGGCTTAGTTTTTAAAAAGCAGCGCTACATTTTAACTACAGCCCACCTCAACCATCAGCCCCAGGACTGCCGCCTTGAAAACCTCGCCGCACTGTGCAGTGGGTGTCATTTACGGTACGACAATCGCCACCGACAGCGGGTTAGTTATGCCCTGCGATCGCGCTCTAAATCTGCGATCGCTTTTTCCTGACACCATCGCGTATTTTTCTTGGGATTACCGCGGGCTACAGCTATCACCAACCGTCGCGCCGTCTCCTTACTTCCCGCCAGTAATTCCAGCCGCCGCTGTAATTGCGGATCTAGCTTGCGTCCCTTTTTTACCGCTGGCGGTTTCCACCCAGGTTTCCGTTGTTCACTGGCGGTCACTATCAACCAAACTATCAACGCTCCAGATACCAGTAGACACAAGCTGACAAACGCTACAATCATGGTAGTACACTGATTTAGGTCATACTTCAGTTGTACTGCGATCGCTGAACTCCCGTCACTTCCAAATTATAGTGAGCAGAGTTTAGCGATTGTTTAATATGTGGCTAATTACTTGTCTAGTCGTCGCTGCAATTTTGGCAGTAACTTACCTAAGAAAACGACACAAACAGCCCACGCCATTTCAAAAATTAGCATTACCCCGCCAAGAACCCAGCCCACAGTTAAAAGCTAAATTGATCAATGCCGTTGGCGCAGAGAAGGCAGAGGAGCTAGTCGCCAGAGCCAGATTTGGTGACCCAGGCAAAACTGAAGCATACTACTGGTGGAAAGCAGTAAAACTCAATCGCCGCGAATAATTCCGATTGGAATGGAACTACTTATATTTTCAAATATTCGGTACGTTTTGAAGCCAAAAACAAGCCTATAAAATCTATCGCGAACCCATATATGTCCAATGCCGGGGAAAATCAACTCATATTTTTTTTCTAAAAATGTGGGTGATGGCAATTGAGTAATTGAATTGAGTTTGAGAACATCTTTTTTGAGACTCCGTAGCTCCAATGAATTTTGCAAGTGGTTCGTGCAGGAAGGAACTTCAAATCTTGGGAACTGCCTATACCATTTTTTCATTAGCCTGATAGAAGCTTCGTTTCGCCAAACGACGGTGTCGTTCTTATTGTAAATTATTCCTGCTGGTCTTGAAAGTTGAGATAAAAATTCAAAGATCGTCAAAATCTGCGTCAGATTCAAATTGGTTCGCATTTTTGTGTGTAATAGAAATATTAATATTTTTGTCTTGCTGATTGTCTATCGCGTGAGTAGCCGCTTCAACTCGCCGCGCAAGAGATTCAATTTCATCGCATCGCCTATCTAGCGATGACTTTAGCTGATCCATTTCGCCCCGCAACTCAACAAATCGTTTGTCAATTGTGGTTTTGGAGACGTAAAGTCCAACAGCTACTGCTACTATTATTTCTATAATTGCTGAATCCACTTATAAAGTTGCGTCCCGCTCGCTTGTGATCTTGGAAACTAAAAACTTGACTGTATGATTTGCAATGTTTACAAAATCACCATGGAAAACGGGACATCCTTTGTCGGTCTCTTGTATTGCAGAGCCATCTAGTGATCGTAACCCGTTCACTATAGTTTTGTTTTTAGACCCAACTTGTCCGTCTCCATCCCAAACCCAAAAGTGGGGATTTGTTTCCTTGCAAACTAAAACGGTGCAATGGGTAGCAGAGATGGCTCTGTCATTGATAAGAAACTTAACCTCTTTCTTTTCGGTGAGGATTCTACCAATTTTAAATGACTTGACTTTGGATACATCTATTGGTGGACTTTGGTCAATCTGAATATAAAATTCATTCTCCATTGTTCATGTTTTAAAAATAAAATTAATAGGGAAACTTGTGGCTCCAAACCAATATTTAATTTCCCCCGACGTTTCAATGCTTAATTTAGGTGGATTTGATTCTATACCCCCGTAGTAAATTATTTGCTCTGGCGGTCTATAACCGCTTGGCAGAACAATTACATTTCCTTGGTATCCCGGTGTTCCTGGGTGGCTTACTTGTCCAACAATTTCCACGTAGTCCCCATATTTTCGCAGATACGGGGAGTCGCCGGTAAACGTCCAACCTCCTTGTAAGACCAAAGGAATTGGCTCTTCTATAGTAGGAGCTTGCTCAGTTGGAGTGATCAAGACTCCCTCTTCTCTGACAAATCCTAAAAATGTAATTACATCTCCCTCAATTAAATTGTCAGGAGTATGAAGCTGAATCCCAAGTCTAAATCCTTCAGAGATCTTGAAAATACCCGTTGCGCTAATAATCGGAAGCAAATCCTTTGGCGGAGTACTTCTTGTAAGAGATATTTTGTTAGTTAACAAAGTTTCCTCTCCTTCCCAATCAAGCCAAATACTAAACTGATGGTTATTCCGAACTACACCAATTACCTGGAGCTGGTCAATAAAACCGGAGTATTTGTAATCCGTGAAAACCTCGGCACTATCAATAGTAGCTGGGCTATAAAGCTCACGACTCCACACAGGAACCGCACTATTGAACCTCAAAGCAAAACTTAAAGAGCGATAATGTTGTGTAGACATGACGTTTACAATTTATCATTAATAACATTAATCTTTGCTTCCATAGTTGTCAATTGCGCCCTAGTCGCTTCTATCATTTCTTCTGTAGTGTCAAAAGTAGTGCCTAGGAATTCATAGATTCCCATGGAAAATTCAGGTATCCAAGGACGCGGATTAAATCCTAGTCGCAGCTCAGATCCAACTGGCTCCATGAAAAATATCTCTAGAGACTGGTTGAGCCGAACGTTTTTCCTGCTAATAATAATTGGTTCAGATTCGCCGTATCCTTCCCCCCAAGCATCCGGATCATTTATCGTAGCTCCAATTGCCAACTGAATCAACTGCCCAGCGTTGTACCAGGTTGTAGGTGCATTCAGGTATCTAGTGGCTACCGCAATTACATGACTTTCAAAAATTATGGGGATATCAAATGGATCAATAAGCCGCTTATAGCGACTGTTGAATTTTTTCCGATCTTCTGAGGCTTGCTTGGCTACCGTGTAAGTAAGGTTCCATTTCCCACTTCCGGTAACATCAATTTGCAAAGTCACAGAAAAGTCCCCCCGTTATCCCAAATATCATAAAAATCCATTGGATCAAATCCCTGCTCTGCCAAAAGGCACAAGTAGTCATCAAAAGAAATCTCCTGTCGGAGGAACGATTGAGCGGCTCGTGATCGCTCAATCATATTTCCGATTTCCTGCACTTGCATATCTGGAACAGGTACCCAAATAGCAGGAACACTAATTAATCTATGAACTGAATCCACCTCAATCATTACACAATCCGATTAGTGGCCTCCTCAAATTCCAGGTAAATACTTCCATTTGAGCCAATATCAGACGCTACAGCCGTGGCTATAGCTCGAGCTGCGGACTCTATGGCTGCAACGGTTACTGCTCCAGTTTTAACGCTAATAGGTGCAGTATATGAAGCCCTTGCATTTCCTTCGCCAGATTTTGTGTATCGGATATATCGCGTTCCCCACGCAGTCTTAATTGGTGTTGGGGTTCCGCCAAGCTTGGAAATAATTTTGCTGACATCAAACTTAGTGACCTCCAAAAAATCAGACAAATCTCCGTAGGTTAAGCCAAGCTTTGTATGAGAAGCCCCCAAAGTCCCAGTTGTTCCCAACCCCTCGTACCACTTGCATGCAGATTCCGAGGTTTTAATTGCCACCATTGCCGGTGCTGGAGTGGCCCCAACAAGCTGCAATAAACTCCGATAACCCACTTGGACAGTTGGACGAGGCTCAACATTACTGTTAAAAGTTTCGTCTTGCTTATTCTTGTTTGTCAAATATTGCTCACGAGCTCGAGTCTGTTCCAAACGCCGCTCAAGCATCCAGCTTGGTAGTCTTGTTGCCATAATCCTCTAATGATTTCGTTATTTCCCTAGACTACCACCGAAATCTATCGGTTTTTGTGGTCGGTTTACTATAGCAAACCGATTAAATTTACCCCCAGTCAAACAACTGGACGAGAGCGGGTTCCAGTTAAATCGACAAGTGTAATAGTTGCAACCAACGGAATGCTAAGTAAGGCGTAGCGAAAATAAACATCAACCTCTGGACGCCGCACAGGTTTTTTCCTGGGCTTCGACAAGACTGTTTTTGTCCCCGTGCTTTCTGGAAATGTTTCCCTAGGATTCTCGACCTCAGTAAACCTCAAATAACTTTTCCAGTCAGGGATATCGTTCCTTAGATCAAGAACGTCTGCAATTATGCGTTTGGCTTCTGTGACATTCCTCGCCAACAATCTAAAATCATACCCTTTTTGCTTGTCATAGTAATAGTAGTAAGTTTTACCCTTGTTCCATCTGTAGGTAGGATTAGTAAATTTTAGCTTAATTTTATTTGCCAAATTCTCTATTTTTGCCGACGTGATTGACTCCTCAGTTTCTTCAGTCCACCTAAATGTGATCTCCCCTTCTTTGAAATGCATCCTAGGCTCAACATCTATTGACTTTTGGCAAAAGTAAAGTGTTACATGTGGGACATAAGCAACCTCTCCGTCTAGCTTGTCTTTGGGGATTCCAAAAATATATTGATAGCTAAGAACCGAGCCGTTTTTAATATCACTGAACAATTCAATTCGTAACTGAGTCATGGCTGTCGTATCATTTTCTAAATGAGTGCAGCCAACTCTATACTGTGCCCGGGTGGAGCTAAGATTAGGTTCCCAATCTTCTCCCCCAAGGTCTTTAAAGTGCTCTCTAACTTTTCTGTTCCAGACTTTTCGGATTAAATCCTGCAACTGCTCCGAAGGAGAAAAATTATTAGGTAATGCCACTTTCTACAATAGATCTCCTGCCTCTGTGTTGGCTTCTCCAATATTAAGCGGCGCCGTTTTCGATGCCATCTTAGCGCTATCAACTGCTTGTTCGACTGGTTGGTTGTCTGGTCGCAAACGCGGGGTTTCTTCCTCTATCGCTCGTTCAAACTCTTCATTAGCTTTTCTAAGTTCCAGCCATTGTTCTCCTATGTCAAGTGGTGCTTGAAAGATTTGCTGAATTGTACTAGCCGCCTCTTCTAAGTTTTCAATCCTTTCAAATAGTATAGTGCCGCGCGTCACTTGCTCTGGCATCCAAGGATAATCGGTCTCAGCTACAACTCTAGCTCTCTTCAACGAATTACCAATTTTTCCTGTGTTCTCGCCAATAAGTTCCAGAAAGTTTAAAGATTCATTGCTGAGATTTGTTACAATCCCCGCCACATTAGCCCCAGCTTGATAAATTCGGTTGGCTGCTTTCCATTTGAGAATGGTATTGTTCCAAACTTGCTCTCCCAAGATAGATTTCATAAAATTACTAGCTTGCGTCCCCAAAACTTCCTGAATATTAATAGGGCTACCATTTTCATCCTTAATCCCAATCACTGCAAGTCCAGTTGAAACAGTATCAAGTAAAGTATTAGCTAAATTTTGACTAAGCATTGCTCCATTGTGCAACACGGTAATTAAAGTCAATGCATTCAAAACTTCCGGTAGTCGTAGTCGCTTAGAAAGCTTATCAAAACGTTCTTGTGTCTTCTTGAATCCTTCGTCTATTTTAGTTTTTACTTGCTGAAGCAAATTTTTATTGGTTCTTGTATTAGACTCAATTCGCTGTAATTGAGCTCGCATTGCTGGGTCCACTTTTGCATCCTTTCCTGGTTTACCATCTACACCTGGTTTACCGGCTGGACCTGGCTCCCCTTTAACCCCTGGTTTGCCGGCTGGACCTGGCTCCCCTTTAACCCCTGGTTTACCGGCTGGACCTGGCTCCCCTTTAACCCCTGGTTTACCGGCTGGACCTGGCTCCCCTTTAACCCCTGGTTTGCCGGCTGGACCTGGTTCCCCTTTTGGTCCAGGAATCATGGCGCGAGACAAGGCTTGTTGTGCCAAAGCTAAGGCTCGATCTGCCTTGCTTTTTATGGGGGTAATCTGTGAGTAAAGCCGAGATAATTCTGATCCTAATCGATTTAACCCGCGCTCAACGGCATCGATCCTACTACCAAGAACTTTAAGAGCCGCAATACTTGCTAAAATACCCGCGATCGCAGCAGCGGCGGAGGCAGCAATAGACATGGCTTTGGCGGCTAAACTAGCTGCACCCGCAGCAGCAGAAGCTGCTGATTGAGCAGTATTTTGAGCGACCGAAGCCGTTCCCCAGGCTTGCTGAGCTTTACCTAAGGCGGTGGTAGCAGTCGCCTGCACGGGACTAACCTGAGATGCAATCATTCCACCCACAAGTGGAAGCGTCATGGCTTTCCCTAGGTGGCCCCCCTCTCTAACAATGGAGCCGCGATCGCTCTTAGGAATAAATTTTCCTTCTAACGCTGCCAATTTCTTTTCCAGAGTCCTTAATTCGGCTTTGGTTGCCAGGGATTCACAAATCATAATTAAATTGAAATATCATCTGGATCGGAGATCGCCACAAGCTGCGAATCAATATCTCTATATAAAGAAACTAAGTACTGCTGCTCAGATTGTTGGCGACTTCCCCGGGTTGTTAACCCAGATAATGGTTCTCCAACCGAGCAGCCAACAGTTGGATCACTAGCTAATGCATCAGTCATCAAAGAGCGTCTTTTTAACACCAACGCTCCAAGTATTTGAGAAGTTGTCGGAGACGCAGAGTCAATTCCCACCTGACTCAAAACAATAGTTAAAACGCCACTAGATATAGTTGCGCCTGCGCCACACTGCTCAATTAGCGTCAAATCTGCCATGTATATCACACTAAGAAGGTTTTTACTATTCTACCATCGGGACTGAAACAACAGATTCTATTACCGTGGCGACACTCACAAGTTTCTGGTGGGCAAGATTGTTTCTTGATTTGCCACTCTGGGCAAGTCTCCTCTTTTTTGTTAAAGATTTCTTTGCTACCGTCAAATATTACAAATTCACATCCAGGCATCAAACAATTATTGGGGCAAGATCCATGACTAGAATAGCCCGGAGTCCTCACAATCGATTCAACTATCGTCAAATTGTGCTCCTGTGGGACATAAAACCAACCTGCATTTGGATATCGGATTCCGTCAGCAAAAAGACCGATACGTGTATCTCCACGATGTGTCAAAGGCCCGCCAACATTTGTATGAGTTGCATTCTCGGCACAAAAAAAAATTTCAAAACGACTTGAATAGTCTCCGCCCAAGCCACTTGATCGCCAACATTTTCGATTTCCTGGAACAAGTGCTGATCGGTTCAAGGCAGAGATTTCAATCCCGTAAGCAAAAAACACTTGCCAAGTGTCCTCCTGATACTTGTACCACACTTCTGTTTTTCTCAAGGTTATTTTATGCTTGTTGCAACAATAAATTTATTTTAAAATTAAAAGGTCTAGAATAGAAAAGGATATTACAAGGACTGAAAATCCCCGTGTCGGCGGTTCAAGTCCGCCTCCTGGCATTCCTAAAGGCTTATTCTATATAGATTTAGGTAGGGCGGTAAGGGTTAGTATCCTAGAATTAATGGTGCATCTGTTTGATATAGATGCGACAGTTCACTGCCCAATCCCTAAACATGCTAATTGTTGTTGTAATTTTCAATCTGCTGATCTCGCTATTTGGTTTTTATCTGGCGTGGCGGATTTGGAAGTTACGACGGGTGCTAGCAGCAGCGGCTGATATTGTCGCCTTGGCTGAACGAAGTACCTATAGGGTCTTGCATGGCGCTCCCCAAGCCATCTCTAGAGGGCAGATCGGTGTCCATGGATTAAAAAAGCGCTATCAGCATTTAGAGTTTCAGTTACAACGAGTGGAGCAGGTCTTGATGGTGTTGGGCTTGATCCAAAAGACCTATCGGTCTAGGCGACGCCGTCGTGGGAAGCGATCGCCTGCCAAAAGTTCAAAACTCTGAACCTTACAGATAAGCGATGGTGAAAGCCCTCACGATTTATCCGAGGGATGAAACCAAGCAAGGCGTTTAGCCTAGCAACTAAAGTTGCAACCCAATCATCAGAGGATGGGCAAATTACTTCAGAGTGGCTGTCTCATCCGAGACATTTAAAGCTCTAGACCATTGGATGTTCTTAAGGGAAAGACAAAAACACAAATGCCCAATATGCGGTGAATCCCTATACAATGGGGAAGAACTGCATAAACATCACATCGTACCCAAAAGTCAAGGTGGAAAAGACACCTACGACAATCTACGATGGGTTCACTATATTTGTCACCAGCAAATACACGGGAATAATAGCCTAGGGAATGGCTTGAGCCGTGTGAAGTGAAAGCTTCACGCACAGGGATTTCTCATCAAATTCCCTGAGCAAATCTGCCTAAAATTGGTGTAAGGATAGAGAGCAAACGATGTCAAAAAAGAGTGCTGGAGCATTTATTGGGGGTTTAGTCGTGGGGGGTGTCATTGGCACCCTAACCGGATTGCTAATTGCCCCGCGTCCAGGTCGGGATACACGACGGTTGTTGAAAAAGTCCACAGATGCCCTACCTGATTTGGCTGAAGATCTATCAACAACTGTACAATTACAAGCCGATCGCCTTTCAGAATCTGCCCTACGCAACTGGGATGGAACTCTGACACGACTGCGAGACGCGATCGCAGCCGGACGAGAGGCTTCCGCCCGGACACGAGACGAACTCAACTCGTCTCCATCTGACGTGGCGACTGAATCCCCCATGTCCGCTTCTGACCATCAAGTGTAGGCAACCTGTCGGTGATTGATCCTCTATTTTGGCTTGGACTATCCATTTTATTAGTAGCGGTGAGCTTAACGGCTGTTTTAGTGGCAGCATTACCGGCGCTGCAAGAGTTAGCACGAGCAGCCCGTAGTGTGGAAAAGTTAGCGGATACGCTGCGGCGGGAATTACCGCCAACTTTAGAGTCGATTCGCCTGACGGGTTTAGAAATTAGTGATTTGAGCAATGATATGAATGAGGGCGTTAAAAGCGCCGGTCAAGTGGTACAACAAGTTGATCAAAGCATCCAGGGTGCAAAAAATCAGGCGAAAAAAGCGCAAATCGGCACTCGTAGTGTTGTCGCCGGTGTCAAGGCGGCTTGGAAAACCTGGAGGAACCCTGCTACTAGTCGTCGCTCCCTTGATCGCTTACCTCCCTCTGAACGCAAGGCTGTTGATCTGCAAGAACAAGATGCTGAACTGGATAGGGTTGAACCGCAGTATGAGCGTTCCTACGAGGAAATTCAGGATAATGCTCCTGTTCCTCGGCAATATGAAGGTATCAAATCTTCTGAGGAACCCTTGGAGTAAGAGTTCTCAGGAGAGCGGAGGGGCTTCAGGAACACCGGAGCAAATAAAGGACGAATGACGAATGACAAATCCCAAATATTAGAGTAAAGTAAACAAGTGTAAAGAAATCTTTACCTTAACCTGACCTTATCTCCCGTTTAAGATATCCCGTCCCTGTCCATTGTTTTGTGTATCGCAATGCTGGATCTTTTAAAACGATTTTTGGTAATCTTGGCAGCATTTTGTATTGCTGGCTCTGTTTGGGCGATCGCACCATCCGCCCAGGCTTATAACAACCCCGACCTACTCCCGAAAACCCAGACTCCCATTATTGATTTGGCGAATCTGCTGCCTCAGCTTCAGGAAGAAGCCCTAATTCAAGACATAGAAACGTTTGAGGCACAAACAGGTTGGAAGCTGCGGGTATTAACCCAATATGACCGTACACCCGGTTTAGCCGTTCGCGATTACTGGGGACTCAATGATAAAAGCGTTTTACTGATTGCTGACCCACGAGGCGGTAATCTGTTGGGCTTTAATGTGGGCGACGATTTATATCAATTTCTACCCCGTACCTTTTGGGTAGAACTACAGACACGCTTTGGTAACCTCTACTTTGTGCGCGAGAATGGGGAAAACCAGGCAATTGTCAATGCATTAGATACGGTTAAAACTTGCCTAAATAAAGGTGGATGTCAGGTTGTTCCAGGCTTGCCTCAAGAACAGTGGATTCTCACCCTGATTACCTCCTTGGTAGGTGGTGTGGTTTTAGGATTTGCGGCGATTCCTCGCAAAGATGGACAACTTGTGGCTTGGCAATGGGCGTTAATCTTTTCTCCCTTGTGGGGTATTCTCTTCATTGCTTTCGGAATCGGTCCAGTTGTCACTCGAACGGCTGAATGGTTGCCCTTATTCCGAAATGTCCTGGCTTTTGCACTAGGGGCGTTAGTGGCTTACCTGTCACCATTCATTGGTCAAACGACAGCGTCGGAAATGTAATTATAAGTTGGCTGAATCAGTAATAACTTGGTTGGGGCGCATGTCTATGCGCCCTGATCATGTCTGCTTGCTGCTCTGGAGCCTTATTTGCTGACAATTCCTGACCACTGCACATTTTTTTGCTGAGTGCGACGATAGGAGAAGAAATACTCGGGTTGCTGATAGGTACAGTGAGACGCGATCGCAACTTGCTCGTGATCTAAGCCGAGTTGTTCGAGTTGTATCGCGTTCACCCGTCGCACATCTAAGCGGACTCGTCCCGGATGGGGATCATCGAAAATGGGAGAATGGGGCAGCTGCTGTAATTCATCCAAAATCGATTCAGGGGTATTTGTTTTATCCTTAGGGATAATAGTAGAACCCACTTCTATGGCAACGGTTTCCGAGACTTGATACACTTCTGGCGCGATCGCAGGTCCCATGGCAACCCGGAGATTTTCTAGGCGGCTACCTACCTCCAGGAATCGCGCGATCGTATTTGGCACAATTCGAGTCGCGGTTCCTCGCCATCCCGCATGAATAGCCGCGACTCGTCCCGTTTTTTCATCTCCAATCAGCACAGGCGTACAGTCAGCCGTGCAAACCCATACAGCTTGCTGGGGCTTTTCAGTGAAGATACCATCAGCCGCAGGTTTTTCAGGTGTCTGATTCTCCCCTTGACCAACTACACCAATCATGATACAATCCGACGGCGTTAAGACTGTATTGCCATGAACTTGGTGCACCCGATAAACCGTCGCTTCGGGTTGCAGGGCTTCAACGATTTGGTCAGGGGGACGGGGTGAAAAAGCGGAGGTGAAAAAGCCATGATGCCAAGGTTCTAGAAGGCTACAGGTTAGATAAGGTAAGTTGTCCCAAGTTTGCCAGTGCCACGTATGCATTGTTCAGGATAAAAGGTTAGAAGAGCAGTACAATAAGCTAGCTTAGCTAACCTTTAAGCTGTAGTGGTACTTAATCAACAAGCTCTGGAAATAGCCATCCAAACCGTCACGCAACAGCTATGCCACTCTGGACTCCCAGGACTTCAAGAAATCCGAGGGCTTCCCGTCTATTTATTTGATAGCCTATCCTCTACAAATCAAACCCTTTGGGAATTGCTGGATAGAGGAACAACACCGCCCACCGTGGTTATCGCCGCTCAACAGACCGCAGGACGAGGACAGTGGGGACGGCAATGGCAATCCGCTCCGGGTGGGTTATACTTATCCTTGGCTTTAACCACTAATTTGGCAGCATCCAATAGCGCCCAGCTCACAATGTGCAGCGCTTGGGGCGTTGCTACCGCTTTGAGAAGCTATGGTATTCCCGTCCTGATTAAGTGGCACAATGACCTGCTGTTGCTGGGCTATAAGTTAGGTGGAATTCTTACCGAAACCCGCCTATCTCAGGGGCAAATAACCAAAGCTGTTATCGGTATAGGCATTAACTGGAGCAATCCTGTGCCAGAAACAGGGATTAATTTACAATCCTTTTTTGAGACTCAACCAACGAGTCCAGCCGTAACCTCAATAGAAATGTTAGCGGCAATCGTGATACAGGGATTGCGATCGGGGTATCACTACGGGTTAGAATCAGGCATTGACAATTTACGGTTGTCCTATCAAGGGTTACTGTTTCATCAGGGAGCCTCGATTCAGGTCAACGGAAATCCTGGCATCGTCAAAGGAGTCACGTCAAGGGGTGATCTAAGGGTTGGGTTGACCTCAGCTGATGCAACGGATGCAAATGCTGACGCCGCAATCAGTCCAGAAATTCACCTCCAGCCCGGTACAATTAGTCTGGGTTATCCTCAAGACGTGCCTTGAATGTCCTTGTCTGTCAAACGTCAACAAATCAGCTTGGAGTCGCCAATGTTACTGGGTTAAGACGCTTCAGTTTATGGTTTTGATTAATGAATCGGTGTTCTAGTCCAAATTAAATCCCTTTAAATTGACTGAAAATTTTTACTCGCTATTGATAGACAGTGAGGATGAGGAGTGAGTCGCAAATGAATAAAAAAACCGTCGCCAATTCCACCCCAACGGGCGTATTTTACCGATATCCCTGGCTTAAGCAAGGAATCAGTTGGATGGGAGGGCTGGGTGTACTCAGTAGTGGTCTAGTCGTTGCTCAAACCGATGCACCAATAGATACAGGTATAGCCCCAGCTGCACCGCCTGCTCCCCCAGCGATTAAATTTACCCCGCCGCCCCCAGCACCTCCAGCCCAACCTAAACCCGTAGCGCCAGCAGTCGTTGTCGCCCCCCCAGCACCTGCACCTAAACCCGCGTACCAGCCGCCTGCTCCTCCTGCCCCTAAACCCCCAGCCCCCGCACCGGTGAGTGTTAGCAAGCCTCCAGCACCTGCTCCGGCTCCCGCCGCACCTACACCAACAGTGGCGACACCCCCGGCTGCCAAACCGAGACTTGACGCGCCTAATCTATCCATTCCAGCTCCCGCCACCCTAGCCAAACCTCCGAAAGTTATTATTAATCCTTCCTCCACTCAGGAAGCTGCTCAAACCCCAGCTACACCGAATAATAGCTATATTGACCGGACAAACTACAGCCTGGGCGCAACCCAAAGTCCTGCCAAACCAGCCGTGATTCTTACCGAGCGGTCAACGGGTTGTCAAACGGTGTCGCGCAATGGACAACTGGTGAGTGGGAGCTGTGGGGGTCAAGCTGCGCCAAGACAACAAACACAAACGGTTCAGGCGGGGGTTCAGAGGGGAGTTCAGAGGGGAGTTCAGACGGGGGTTCAGGCGGGACGCATTCAACGTCAACCCCATCAACTCCAAGGAGGAACTGGAACCCAAATAACTCGACTCCCTGCACCTCCGGTTACCCTCGGCGCCAGTGTGAGTCAGCCAGTCAGGTCAGTTCAACGGGTTACAGCGTCTGTGAATCCTCGGATCAGACAGTTTACTCGCCCTCCTGGTGTCTCCTCTATGCCCACAACGGCATCACCCAAAACCACTCCCACGGGTCTAACTTACTATAATTTCTCTAATCGACCTCTAGGGCGTCCTCTAGTCGGCAATGCCAGCTTTATCTTCCCCTTAACCATTCCGGCGGCAATTAGCTCAGTATTCGGTTGGCGGATGCATCCAATTGCTGGAACTTATCGTTTCCATTCCGGGACAGATATAGCCGCCCCGACAGGTACACCTGTTTTGGCTGTTGCTCCTGGTGAGGTGGCGACGGCTGATTTCTTGGGAGGCTACGGACTGACGGTGATCTTGCGCCATGAGGAAGGCACTCAAGAAAGCCGCTATGCTCACCTGTCGGAAATTTTTGTTCAACCCGGTGAATCGGTGGATCAAGGCAGTGTTATCGGGCTTGTCGGTAGTACTGGTTTTTCTACTGGTCCCCATCTCCACTTTGAGTGGCGTCACCAAACCACCGATGGTTGGGTGGCGGTTGATGCTGGCGCTCATTTAGAATATGCTATGGCTCAACTGATTGAGGCGCTGAAGGTGGCGCAGGCGCTCCAGCAACCGGACTCCTGAATATACAGGTAATGTAGAGACGTTGTATGCAACGTCTCTACATTCACAAGGGGCAGGTTCTGTACAAAGGTTTAGCTAGACTTTGGCTTCCAGAGACTTGAGATATTCGGTATTGACACCGGATTCGCGGATTAGGGCGATTTTTCCAGTCCGGGCTATTTCCCGAAGTCCGAACTTGCTCAAAATCTGGATAATCGCGACCATTTTTCCAGGGTCTCCCACAACTTCAATTGTCAGGGAATCCTCGGCAATATCTACCACCCGCGCCCGGAACACTTGGGCAAGTTCAATGATCTCTGATCGCGTGGAACTGCTGCCGTTGACTTTGATCAGCATCAATTCCCGTTCAACACAAGGGGTGGTGGTAATGTCTTGAACTTTGATCACGTTGATCAGTTTGTAGAGTTGCTTGGTTAGTTGCTCAATCGATCGCTCATCCCCAGGCACTACCATCGTAATCCGGGAAATCCCAACTTTTTCAGCAGGACCAACGGCGAGACTTTCAATATTGAAGCCGCGACGGGCAAATAAACCAGCAATGCGAGTTAAGACACCGGCTTCATCTTCGACTAAAACTGAAAGGGTGTGTTTCATCAGTTAACACCAAAATGGCACAAAGGCGTTTGCCTCTTCCTTTTGTATAATCGGGTTTTGGTATGAGGCTTTTATATCTTACCGTGGTCTGAAAAAATGACAAGAGTTAATTGATTGATGGTTTGACTTGGGTCAGGGCGAAGCATTCGCGATGAACACTTAGCTGCACAACCACCAAATCAAGGCGCAAATGCTTCTCCCCTACAGGGTTAATCTCGGTGAAACCTAAACCCTGTCGTCGGGTATGGCAAAATTAAACGTAAAACCCACGATTTCCATGACAGCAATCACTTCCTCCCTACCCACTCAATACGATCCCACGACCACTGAAGCCAAGTGGCAACAGTTTTGGGAAGAACAGGGCGTCTTCCAAGCCCACCCTGAACAAGGGGGTGAACCCTATTCCATGGTGATTCCACCGCCCAACGTCACGGGTAGCCTGCACATGGGTCACGCCTTGGGACAAACGATTATGGATATCCTGGTTCGCTACAACCGGATGAAGGGGTTTAATACGCTGTGGGTTCCGGGGACTGACCATGCGAGTATTGCGGTGTCCACGATTTTAGACCGACAACTGAAAGCCGAAGGCAAAACTCGTCAAGAGGTGGGACGGGAAGATTATCTGAATCGCGCTTGGCGATGGAAGGAAGAATCAGGGGGTTGGATTGTTAACCAATTGCGTCGCTTAGGGGTGTCGGTGGATTGGTCGCGGGAACGGTTCACTATGGACGAAGGTTTGTCTAATGCTGTGGTGGAAGCCTTTGTCCAACTCTACGACGCCGGACTGATTTACCGGGGTGAGTATATGGTGAATTGGTGTCCCCAGTCTCAGTCGGCGGTTTCGGATTTGGAGGTGGAAAATAAGGAGGTTAATGGACATCTGTGGCATTTTCGTTATCCCCTGAGTGAGGGAAATGGGTCAGTGGAAGTGGCGACGACTCGACCCGAAACGATGCTGGGTGATACGGCGGTGGCGGTTAATCCCCAAGATGAACGCTATCAGCATTTAATTGGCAAAACGCTAACCTTGCCGATTATGGGGCGAGAGATTCCGATTATTGGGGATGAGTTGGTTGACCCTAGCTTCGGTACGGGGTGCGTGAAAGTGACTCCGGCTCATGATCCCAATGACTTTGAGATGGGCAAACGCCATGATTTGCCGTTTATTAATATCCTGAATAAAGATGGTACGCTTAATGAAAATGCTGGGTCTTTTCAAGGACAAGACCGATTTGTGGCTCGGAAAAATGTGGTGCAGCGACTAGAGGCGGATGGATTCCTGGTCAAGATAGAAGATTACCACCATACTGTTCCCTATAGCGATCGCGGCAAAGTCCCCGTTGAACCTCTATTATCTACCCAATGGTTCGTTAAGATTCGTCCCCTGGCTGATCAAGCGCTCGAATGGCTGGATCAGCATAACTCCCCCGACTTTGTTCCTGAACGCTGGAAAAAAGTTTACCGAGACTGGTTAGTAAAATTAGAAGACTGGTGCATCTCTCGCCAACTCTGGTGGGGACACCAAATTCCGGCTTGGTATGCGGTGAGTGAAACCGGGGGAGAAATTACGGATACGACACCGTTTATCGTGGCTCACAATGAAGCCGATGCTCAAGAAAAAGCAATATCACAATTTGGCGAAGATGTCAAGCTCATCCAAGATCCCGATGTGCTCGACACTTGGTTTTCATCCGGCTTGTGGCCCTTCTCAACTATGGGTTGGCCCCAACAAACGCCGGACTTAGAAACCTACTACCCCACCACCGTATTAGTTACAGGCTTTGATATCATATTCTTCTGGGTTGCCCGGATGACGATGATGGGGGGTTATTTTACGGGTCAAATGCCATTCAAAACCGTTTACATCCACGGCTTAGTCCGGGATGAAAATAACAAAAAGATGTCCAAGTCGGCAAATAATGGTATTGATCCGCTGATCCTGATCGAGAAATATGGTACAGATGCACTCCGTTATACCTTAGTCCGAGAAGTCGCTGGTGCGGGTCAAGATATTCGTTTAGAGTATAATCGCCAGACCGATGAATCGGCGTCAGTGGAAGCCTCGCGCAACTTTGCCAATAAACTGTGGAATGCGGCGCGGTTTGTGATGATGAATCTAGATGGCAAACCTCCCCAAGGGTTGGGTTCGCCACTGGAGAAGGAAAGGGATAAATTAGAATTAAGCGATCGCTGGATTCTCTCCCGCTTTTATCAAGTTGTCACTCAAACCCGTCAAGATCTAGAGGATTACGCTTTAGGAGAAGCCGCCAAAAAACTCTATGACTTTATCTGGGGTGACTTTTGTGACTGGTATATTGAACTGGTTAAACAACGGTTGCGCCAAAAGGGAACTCAATCGCGGCAAATTGCCCAGCAAACCCTGGCATACATCCTCGATGGTATCCTGAAACTCCTGCATCCCTTTATGCCCCATATTACCGAAGAAATCTGGCATACCTTAACCCAAAAAACGGATGAATGTTTGGCGCTGCAACCTTATCCCGCCCTGCCCGACTCGGAAGCAGAATCAGGCGCATTCCCTATTGATCAAGAATTGGAAAACCAGTTCGAGTTACTAATTGGCACAATCCGCACCATCCGTAACCTGCGTGCAGAAGCTGGGATTAAACCTGGGGCAAAAGCACCCGTGATTTTGCAAAGTGAAAATCCGGATGAACGTGAGATTTTAGACAAAGGTGAATCTTACCTGCAAGATTTAGGCAAAGTCGATACCTTAACCATTGTGCCAGCCTTAGAGGAAGAACTCAAAACCACAATGGCGGGTGTGATTGGCACCATTCAAGTGATTATTCCGCTAGCGGGTTTAGTCGATGTCGAGACACTTCGCGCTAAGTTAGAAAAAGACCTCAGCAAAATCGATGCCGAAGTCAAATCTCTATCTAGTCGGTTGGGGAATCAAAACTTTGTCAACAAAGCCCCCGCCCCTGTTGTGCAGGGTGCTAAGGATGCATTGAGTGAGTCTGTGCATCAAGCCGAAATTTTGCGCGATCGCCTAAAAAGACTCTAACTCTAAAGCGATGATAAATTATTACTTCTTGACGATCAATTCCTTACTGATTAACGACTAACAACTAACAGGCTATGCTACATCTGGGTGAAGTGCAAAACAACGACAATGGCGGCGGCATTGAACTCCAATTGCTAGCCCGTCAAGAATCTGATGACTCCTGGGCACTCATTAATCCACCAAAAAGCCTTTCGTTCTCATCAAATGAGGCGAACTCCTTTAATCAAGGCTTGTTAGTGTTGGTAGATATTTCTGACAATCAAGACGTTCTGAGTATTTACTCGGCGAAAGAGTGGGTGTTAAACTTCATCCAACGATATCTAACTATCGGGATTACGCCCATCTTCTTACAGGAAGAATTGACTCGCACTGAACAATGGCGACAGGATTTGACCCTACAAAGTCAAGATTTAACCCGCCAGCGTGCCGAAATGGAAGCCCGTCGTGAAAACATTCAAGCCTTGGAAATTGAATTAAAACTCAAAGAGCAACATATTGAAGAACGGGAGGCTAAGTTACAGGAGCAATTAAAAAAGTATAACATCACTCTTCCGGATGAAGACGCAGGGGAAGCAGGGGAAGCAGGGGGAGCAGGGGAAGCAGGGGGAGCAGGGGGAGCAGGGGAAGATGGGTGAAGCTGAGAGAGAAGAGACATTCCAATGAAACATCTTTTGTAGGGGCGAGTTTTACCACTAACATTTATTTAGTTTTCACCCTGATGTGACTAAATGTAATCAGTGCCACTAACCTCTCACTTCCCTACCCCCCTCTCTCCAATAAATCTGTGAAATCAGTGTCACTAACCTTTCACTTCCCTACATCCCTCTCTCCAATAAATCCGTGAAATCAGTGTTTTGACATAAGACGAATCACCAATCGCCGAACTCAGGATTATTTGAATCATCACGATTAGGATCAGATATAAACCTTGAGCGATAACGATTGGCGGCAATCGCAAAGTCATCCTCAATATAAAATGTCACCTGCACCGGACCATATTGTTCCTCAATCATGCCCTTAATTCGTTCCACCAGTAAAGAGGTTACTCCGGCAAATTCAGGATGTATGATCAGGTGCATTTGAATATAAACATAACGCCCCACAATTCCCCGTGAGCGAATGTGATAACAGTGAGTGATTCCGCCAACTTGGTGAGCGATTTGCGCGAGAATTTCCGGCGCGATCGCAGTTGGCTCAACCAGTAGGGGAAACTGCCAATTCACAACCTGCCAGCCATTCCTCACCGCCACCAGAACCAGTACAATGGCTAACACCACATCCAGCCAAACTAACCCCGCCCCGACTCCCACAAGCCCCAGGAGTACGATGAGAGTTAGGCAGACATCGAGCAAGAGTTGTCGGGCATTAAACTGCACAGCCGCACTTCTGAGTAGTTTAGCTTGATACAGTCCCACTAATGCCAACCCTAAACTGGTAATCACTACGACGCCGAGTAATTGAATCAGGGGTAAACTTACCCGAACCGGCAACGTCAGCAAGTCGCCTGAGGCTTGGTTGAACAACTGTTGACTCGATATCCCCCAGACATTCAATCCGGTAAACCCGAAAAAGCCAATCAGTAAGAATAGGATCAGGGTTTCCCACTTACCATGACCATAAACCGATCGCCGTATGGGATGCTCATTCGCGATCAGCTTATATAAACTCAGCAGGGTACTGAAGCTAACCAGTAACGTCTGCATCGATTCTGCCATAAGACTTAGCGATCGCGTCGCCCAAGCCGCAGAAACTTTTACCGATAAAATAAATAAAGTTAGCCAGAGCGTCGTGAATAGTATCAGACGAGTTGTCTGAATGCGATGTGATCCTTCACTCATCTGTCAGAAGGTAGTGAACCCAACGGGGGAAACTACCCAATAGTAAGCCCAATCTGTGCCTTCTTTCGCCAAGATTGCGAGGGATAGGGGAGCCGGGGTTGTAGAGACGTGCCATGGCACGTCTCTACGCTGGGGGAGATGTCATCAGTGTCACTAACATTTCGCTTCCCAACCCCACTCTTTCCAATAAATCCGTGAAATCAGTTTTTTGTCCAAGATTGAAGCCAATAAACTCCAACTCTATCCCCAGGATTTTTATCTCCCTTCATTACTAATTGGCTTAACCGCTATCTTTCGTCTCAAAGCTGAACAAAAAGATATTATGTTTACCTATCAGGCTTCTCCCTCTCTACCGGAATTTATTTATGCCGATGAAAAGCGACTGCGCCAAATTTTAATGGATTTGCTATCTAATGCAATAAAATTTACTGATACAGGTGGCGTTACCTTTAGCGTAAATAGAATTGAACAAGGACAAACCTGTTGGGTAACGCTATCGCTCTACCCAACCTACTTGAGCGTTTTGTGCTCTCCCTGACATGCTCCCAAACCAATGATGATAAAATCGAGAGAGACGATTATTGGTTATACTGGGGAACAACGCAAAATTCTGATTGTTGATGATCGGTGGGAAAATCGTGCCGTTCTTGCTAATATACTGGAACCGATTGGCTTTAATGTTGTAGAAGCTACAAATGGAAAAGAGGGACTAGACAAAGCCCACCCGTTTCAACCTGATTTAATCGTAGTGAGTATTGTGATGCCTGTAATGGATGGTCATCAAATGACGCAACAATTGCGCCAATTTCCTGGGTTTCAGGATACGCCTTGCCATTCACGCCATGAAATTGGCTGAAGATTTTAATTATAAATAAATTCTCAAGTCAAGTTAATTGACCAAAATTGTTTTTTTCATAACTCTTAAAGTCCTGAGATATACTTTATTATTGTCTCTATACAAAATCATATTTTCTGTTCCATATTCTCGGTTTCCCATTCCTTGTCGTCTTTATGTTCAACCCTATTAAATCTCTCAACAGTATTCTAACTAACGTGGCGGTAAACCTGCCTCTGCGAACGGTTTTGATTGTACCTTTTGTGCTGCAAATTGTGGGAACGGTGGGATTGGTGGGGTATCTTTCCTATAAAAATGGTCAAAGGGCAGTTGAAAACATAGCCTATCAGTTAATCGATGAAGTGGATAAGCGCGTCGAGCAAAATGTGTACCATTATCTGGAAATTCCTCACCAGGTTACTCAAAACCTTGCCGCTGCTATTCGTACTGGGGTTGTAGATTGGAAAAATTTTTCCGGTTTAGAACGCTACTTCGCCCAGCAACTCCAAATCTATACCACGGTGAGTACTGTGGCAATCGCTACTGAGGAACGAGAATTTCTGGCTGTAGCAAAATCATTGGCAAGTGATTCTTTAATTATCCGGGTTTTAGATCAATCGACAAACTACGCCTTTCACTACTATACTGCCAATCTTCAGGGTCAGCGAATTAAACGCACCCAAGTTAGATATGACTTTGATCCCCACAATGATCCACCCCAAGGTGAGGCTTGGTATCCAGCGACAAAGCAAGCAGGTAAAGGAATTTGGCGTCCGGTTGTTAATCTATCCCAGGGCGTTGATAAACCCCTATTAATGATCGCTAATTTTTTGCAGTTTAATGACTCAGAGGGAAATTTTCAAGGGGTTTTGGCAGCAACCTTTTTTGTGCCTGAGTTGGCTGAGTTTCTAGAGGGTGTGGAGGTGGGAAAAACGGGTCAAGTTTTCATCATTAATCAAAAAGGAGAATTTGTTGCTAGTTCTACGGGTGAAATCCCCTTTAAGCCAGATTTAAAGGCAGATTATCGGAAAAACTTAAATCCTCAAGACTGGCGGCTACCTATTCAACAGAGTAAGAATCCTCTGACTAAAGCTTCTGTAAGCTTTCTATTGAATCAGGTGAAGCAGTGGTCTACAATCAAGCAGGCTCAAAATTTTAAGTTTACATTTAAGCACAATCGCTATTTCCTGCAAGTTAATCCGATTCAGGATCAATCTGGGTTGAACTGGTTAATTGTCACCGTTGTTCCTGAATCTGACTTTATGGCAGAGATTCATGCTAATACTCGCACCACAATAGGATTGTGTGTTGCAGCATTAATCCTGTCTATTATTATGGGAATTCGTACCGCTCGCTGGGTGACGAAACCGATTCTACAATTAAATAAAGCCGCTGACGCGATCGCACGGGGAGAATGGCAGCAATCAATCGCCATTAACCGGGGGGATGAAGTCGGTCAACTGGCAGCATCATTCCAGACTATGGCAGCGCAACTACAACAGTATTTTACTCAACTTAAATCCTCTAATCAAGCCTTAACTCAAAGTGAAAGCCGATTGACTCAAATTCTGGAAGCGATACCGGTGGGCATATCAGTTCATGATATTAACGGACAATTAACTTATGCCAACGAAAAGTCAAAAGAGTTACTAGGAATTGAGACATTACCCGACGCCAAAATTGAGGAATTAGCCGCAACTTATCAGGTTTATCAGAGCGAGAGTAATCAATTGTATCCGGTGGGAAATCTGCCCGTAGTTCGCGCTCTGAACGGACAAAAAACGATAGTGGAAGACATGGAAATTCATCAACCGGATCATATTGTTCCCTTGGAAGTTTATGGAACACCGCTATTAGATCAAACCGGGACAATTATCGGCGCGATCGCAGCCTTCGCTGATATCACAGAACGCAAGCGAGCCGAGACTCTCCGACGGAATTACAATCGTACCCTAGAAGCCAACGTCGCTCAACGAACTGCCGAATTAGTTGAAGCAAATGAACGATTACAACAAGAAATGGCTGGGCGTCAGTTACTCGAAGGCAAACTTCATAGTTCTGAGCAACAAATCCGGACAATTTTTGAAGCGATTAACGATATTGTCCTGATCATTGATCATCAAAAAAGCGTTCAAGTTGCACCGACGAAGCGAACGTACTTGTCCCCGGAAGACAGTAACCTGCTTAATGTAATTATCGAGCAATTTTTTGAGGATGCACAGGATCGTTGGTTTGCCCAAGTTCAACAGGTATTAGAAACCGGGCAGACAATCTATTTTGACTATAATTTAACCTGGGATAATCGCCAGATTTGGTTCACTATCTCCATTGCTCCCTTGTCTGATCAGTCGGTGATTTGGGTAGCGCGGGATATTAGCGATCGCAAACTTGCCGAAGACGCTCTGCGTACCAGCGAGTACCTGTATCGCGCCATGGCTAGGAACTTCCCCAATGGGGCAATTTTCCTGTTTGACCCTAACCTACGCTATTTAGTAGCAGATGGTCAGGCGTTAGCACAAGCGGGATATAGCTGGGAAGCGTTGCACGGGAAAACCCTGTGGGAGGTTTTATCCCCAGCAACTTGTGTCATGGTTGAGCCACTCTATCATGCTGCTTTGGCGGGAATTGAGCAGACTCAAGAAATTAGCATCGGAGGTTTAACATATTTGTGTCAGAGTACGGCGGTGAGAAATGATGCGGGTAACGTAATCGCGGGTATGGTCGTTACTCAGGATATCACCGAGCGTAAGCAATTTGAACAAGCTTTAATCAGGAGCGAGAACCGCTTCCAAGAAATTGCCAGCACCGTGAGTCAATTCTTCTTTGTCCGCTCTGCCAGTTCCGGTAAGTTTCTTTACGTCAGTCCAGCTTACGAAACGATATGGGGACGCTCCTGTGAGAGTCTATATCAAAACCCCGAATCCTGGATAGAGGCGGTACATCCAGAGGATCGTGCGTCGGTTCTCGATTCCCTTAGCCAACAGTTTCAAGGACATCCGGTGCAGCGAGACTATCGGATAATTCGAGCCGATGGTGAACAACGCTGGATTACCGGTGATATTTCTGTAGTACGAGATGAGGCGGGAGAAGCGGTGCGGTTTGTCGGCTTGGTAGAAGATATTACTGAACGTAAACAGGCGGAGATAGAACTCCAATCTACCAAAGAACGCTTACAATATCTGCTCACCGCGAGTCCAGCGGTTATTTTTAGTTGTCAAGCCACAGGCGATTTCTCCGCCACCTTTATGAGTGAAAATGTTAGCACGATTCTCGGCTATGATGCGGAGAACTTTATCCACAATGCCCCGTTTTGGTGGGTGCGGGTTCACCCGGAGGATAAGATGGCGACTACTGAGAGTTTACCGCAACTGTTTGCTCAGGGATATTGTACCTACGAGTACCGCTTTCACCATAGCGATGGCACCTATCACTGGTTCGCCACTCAACTGACGTTAGTTCGGGATGAAATGGGGACACCCCTGGAATGTGTCGGGTATTTAGTTGATATTACTGAACGTAAACAAGCCGAGGAATCCCTCAGAGAAAGGGAAACATTTTTACGCAGTATTTACGAAGGCATTGAAGCGGCTGTCTTTATCGTTGATGTTTTGGAAACGGGTGAATTTCGCTATGTTAGTATTAATCCCGCCCATGAACGGATGTCCGGTCTTTGTAGCTCAGAAATACAGGGGAAAACGCCACAAGAAATATTAGCGCCAGACATTGCCGAGGCGGTGTGTCAACGGTATCATCGCTGTCTGACGGCGGGAGAACGGATAACCTATGAACATTCACTACAAATTAACGGAAAAGACTCTTGGTGGATTAGTAATCTAACGCCCCTAAAAGACAGAAATTCCCGCATTTATCGACTAATTGGCACGAGCTTGAATATTAGCGATCGCAAACAGGTTGAACTCCAATTTAAGGAAAATCAACGGTTTATCGAAAAAATCATCAATACTTCGCCACAACTGCTTTACCTATTTGAACCAACAGCGGGAACCGATCTGTATATTAATCAACAATCCCTCGATATATTAGGTTACACCCCCGAAGAAATTATCTGCCGGGGGATGGAGTTTTTCCTGGATGTCCTCCATCCCGATGACTTGCCTTTGATTGAGCGGAATTTAAACTTTTGGCAAACGGCATCAGATAGCGATATTTTATCCACCGAGAGTCGATTTCGCCACAAAGATGGCTCGTGGCGCTGGTTACTTTCACGGGAAGTGGTGTTTGAGCGGGATGAAACGAATCGGGTGATTAAAATTCTGGGAACCTCTCAGGATATCACCGAACTCAAAGAAGCCGAGGATGCTTTGCGACGCTATGAACGGATTGTTTCATCGACAACCGATGCCATTTCTTTGCTGGATATGAATTACACTTATCAGATTGTCAATCAAGCCTATTTAGATTGGAATCAAAAAGGATATGACGAAATTGTCGGACATTCGGTGAGTGACTTGCTGGGAGAGGAGGTATTTGAACAAGTAATTAAACCGAATTTAGATCGATGTCTGGCGGGTGAAACGGTAACCTATCAAGAGTGGTTTGACTATCCGGGGGAAAAACACGAATTTATCAGCGTCACCTATATCCCTTACCTGGATGGCAATCAGCAGATTTCCGGAGTTATCGTCAATTGTCGCAATCTCACTGAATTGAAACAGGTGGAAACCCAATTGCGGCAAACTAATCAGGAAATGCAAGCGATTTTTGATGCGTTTCCCGATATCCTTTTTCGTCTGGCGGCAGATGGTACGATTCTAGATTTTCGCACCAAAAACTCTGAGTTTTCTACCTCAGCAGAATTATGTCTGAATCATAACATTCAAGAGGTATTACCGACTTCAGCAGGCGCAAAACTCTATGGGGCGATTCAGCAAGTTTTGGCAACGGGATCTCTTGTCAGTGTAGAGTATTCTTTACCCTTTAATCAGGGTGAACAATACTTCGAGGCGCGAATGGTTCCCCTGAATCACAATGAGGTAATTGCCCTGACTCGCAATATTAGCGATCGCAAACAGGCTGAATTTGCTCTAGCCGCCTCTCAATCTCGATTTGCGGGTATTCTGGAAATTGCTAATGATGCGATTATTTCCGTAGACGCCCAGCAACGAATTACCTTATTTAATCAGGGTGCGGAAAAAATGTTTGGCTACAAAGCCGAGCATGTATTAGGTCAACCTCTGGATTTATTATTACCTCCTTGCGCCGCTACAATTCACCGTCAACACGTCACTAATTTTGCTGAATCTGTCGGTACAGCACGACAAATGGGAGAACGCAATGAACTTTTTGGTCGCCGCTACGATGGCACAGAGTTTCCCACAGAAGCCTCAATTTCTAAGTTGGAGATCAACGGCGAAATCTTATGTACAGCCATATTACGAGACATTAGCGATCGCAAAGCGGCTGAATTGCAATTGAGCCAGCAAAAAGAAATTCTCCAGACCATTTTTGATTATCTTCCCATCATGTTGTGCTTCTATAAAGATGGGATAGATGTGCATTTTGTCAACCCAGCTTTTGAGCAGACATTGGGTTGGTCACTAGAAGAACTGCGAGATAGGGATATTATGGCAGAGGCTTATCCTGACCCAGACTATCGCGCCTCTGTGTTAGAGTTTATGCAAAAAGCCGATGGCAACTGGCAAGACTTTCAGGTTACCACTCGTACTGGTGAAATTCTAGAAACCACTTGGGCAAATATTCGCTTACCCGATGGTTCTACTGTGGGAATCGGTCAAGATATTACCGAACGCAAACAGGCAGAATTAGCCTTACAAGAGCGCGAATATAGGCTGCGTACCTTGGCAGATAATTTGCCTAATGGTTTAATTTATCAACTCGTTAGAGAACCCAATGGCAAGTTTCACTTCTCCTATATCACCGCCGGAATTGAACGATTAGTCGGAATTAAACCAGAGGAAATTATCCAGGATGCTAGTGTTTTGTTTAATCTAATTGTTGACGAAGATCGCCAGCTTAATTACCAACGAAATGAAGAATCATGGCGTAATCTTTCGCTTTATGAGATGCAGATGCGAAAGCGAACAATTAGGGGTGATATTCGATGGTCTTATGTACGTTCTGCCCCCCGTCGTTTAGCGGATGGACGCACTGTTTGGGATGGCATTGAAATTGATATTACTGACCTGAAGAAAACCGAGATAGAATTAGCCAAAGCCAAAGACGCTGCTGAAGCCGCTAATCGTGCTAAAAGTGCGTTTTTGGCGTCAATGAGTCATGAACTTCGCACGCCCTTGAATGGGATTTTAGGCTATGCTCAAATTCTCAAACCCCATTCAAATTTAACCCAAAAACAAAAGGACGGAATTGAGATTATCTACCAGTGCGGTCAACATCTGCTCACCCTAATTAATGATATTTTAGACCTGTCAAAAGTGGAAGCTGGCAAACTGGAACTCTATCCCGAAGAGTTTCATTTTCCCTCCTTTATTGTCGGACTCTGTGAAATATTCCGCCTCAAAGCTACTCAAAAAGACATTACCTTTATCTATCACGCTCCCACACCAATGCCCCAAGTGATTTATGGGGATGAAAAGCGACTGCGCCAAGTCTTAATGAACCTGCTTTCTAATGCGGTTAAATTCACGGATAAAGGGAGTGTGACTTTTACAGTCATTCTTGAAATCATCACCACTCAAGACTATGGAATTGAGCCAAAATTCACTCAGGGCGGGTTGAGTCACATCCGGGCGAGTCAAGAAACGATAGAAGTGACACCCACGCCGACAGACTCAACAATGGCGGGTTTTGAACAAAGGTTATCATCAACAGATCCACAAGATAGGCTAAACCCGCCCCGACACACTCAAAAATTACAAAAGATTCGCTTCCAAATTGAAGATACGGGAATTGGCATGAGTTCCGAAGACTTAGAGAAAATCTTCTTACCCTTTGAGCAAATTAAGGATAGTTCTCGCCGCCATGAAGGAACCGGATTAGGGTTAGCGATTACTCACAAACTCGTCGCCCTAATGGGGAGTAAAATTGAGGTTGAGAGCACTCTGGGCGTGGGTAGTAAATTCTGGTTCGAGGTTGATTTACCCGCAGTTCCTGCTTCAGCGGAATTCATCCCCGCCAAACCGATGGATATGATTGTGGGTTATTCTGGTGCTAAACGCAAAATCTTGATTGTTGATGATCGGTGGGAAAATTGTGCCGTTCTTAAGAGTATTTTAGAACCCCTTCGCTTTGAGGTTCAAGACGCCACAAATGGACGAGAAGGATTAGAAAAAGCCTTGGAATGGCAACCCGATTTGATTCTGGTTGATATTGTGATGCCGGTTATGGATGGACACCAAATGACGCAACAGCTACGCCAACTATCTGAGTTTATAAATACGCCAATTATTGCGATTTCTGCTAATGCGTTTGCCAATAACCGCGTTGAAAGTTTGGATGCAGGCTGTACGGATTTCCTCACTAAGCCGATTGCGACAACAGATTTGCTCCAGAAAATTCAGGTGTATTTAAATGTGTCATGGGTTTATCAGGCGAAAGCAGAACAATCAAAACCATCGTGTGAATCTGGCAATATGGTAATTCCCTCTCAGGAGGAGTTAGTGGCTCTCTATGAAGCGGCGAGTATGGGGGATGTCGCTGGCGTTGAACAGGAAACCATGGGACTCCAGGATATGAATCCTGATTATATTCCCTTTGCCCTGGAAGTATTGGAAATGGCGGCTAATTTTGACTATGAAAAAATTGTTGATTTATTGGATAATTGTTTTGAGGATTGGTGATTTGTCTTATGTCTTATGTCTTTCGTAAGCAAGATCTCCGACAACTCCTACGAAGTCGGGGATCTGCCTGTGTACCTCACTTACTACCAAAAGCGCTGTAATGGAACAGACAAAATCCGCCCTGCCTTTTGCTATATGTTGCCCGACTTTATGCTAGACAAAGAGCAAGACATAGAAGTCTGATCCCAAATCCGGGTTAGCCACCCCTTTTAGGGCAAATCGCCAAAACCCTGTAGAGACGTTGCATGCAACGTCTCTACAATCTGGATATAAAAGGGGTTATGTATACCGGATTTGGGATGAAACCGGGCTGTCGATTGGGACATAATGATAGTCGAATAGATGTTGGGAAAGTTAAATAAATATTGAGTAAATTCATAATTGCCTATCTTCCCTATACTTGGGCAAAGCGAATAGAATAGCAGTGCTGGGCAAGGGAAACTAATATAAAATGTCACCTTATCAAAAATCTCAGTTAAATCCAGATTCCCTCAACGAGTTTACGCACATCTGTGGAGAGATGGAGAATTGCTCAAGAGAGCCACAAATTCTCGTCATCGACGATACGCCCGAAAATCTGAAACTGGTTTCGGACTTTTTGAGAGACGCTGGCTTTGAGGTGCGGATAG
Organism: Coleofasciculus sp. G2-EDA-02; assembly: GCF_040226375.1. Classification (NCBI taxonomy): domain Bacteria; kingdom Bacillati; phylum Cyanobacteriota; class Cyanophyceae; order Coleofasciculales; family Coleofasciculaceae; genus Coleofasciculus; species Coleofasciculus sp. G2-EDA-02. Next base: position 58,491 of record NZ_JAVKEW010000200.1, read on the forward strand.
CTAAAAGTGGTGTGCAAGGGCTCAAACTCCTAGAGAAACTCGATCCCGATCTGATCTTACTCGATGTGATGATGCCGGAAATGGATGGCTTTGAAACCTGTCGTCATCTCAAAGCATGGGAAAAGACGCAGGATATCCCCGTCATTTTTATGACAGCGGCGGTGGATACGTCGAATACTGAGGCAAAAGTCAAAGGATTATCCTTAGGGGCAGTAGACTATATTAGTAAACCAATTCAACTCGACGAGGTGTTAGCGCGGGTCAAAATTCACCTGCATCTGAAATTATTAACCCAGCAACTCCAGGAACAAAACGCCCAGTTGCACCAAGAAATTCGCCATCGCCAACTTGCACAAGCACAGTTGACGGAACATGCGCGGCGCTTAGCCTTGCGTTCAGATATCGGATTTGCCTTGAGTCAGGAAAGTGATTTATCCAGGATGCTGTTTCGCTGTACTCAGGCTTTTGTTCAACACCTCAATGTCGCCTTTGCCCGAATTTGGACGCTCAACTCAAGGGAAAATAGGCTAGAGTTAAAAGCCTCGGCGGGACTATACACCCATCTTAATGGCACTCATGCTAGAGTGCCCCTGGGGGAGTCGAAAATTGGTCGCATCGCCAGTCAACGCCAACCCCATTTTAGCGATGATATCCTGAGTGATCCCGAACTCAGTGATCCAGAATGGGCGCAACGGGAAGGTATTGTATCCTTTGCTGGCTATCCTCTAATTGTTGAAGATGAACTTGTGGGGGTAATGGGGATGTTTTCCCGTCATCCTTTATCCCCCAACACCCTGGATACCCTCGCCTCGGTTGCGAATGAAATCGCGGTGGGAATTGAACGCCAGCAACTGGCTCAATCTTTGCAAGAGTCTCAACGCTGGTTACAGGCGATTAATGATGCTAATCCCAATATTATTTATGTTCATGATTGGATAGAGCGGCGCAATGTCTATGCTAACCGGGAAATCTCTACTATTTTAGGCTACACCCCCGCCCAAATCCAGGACATGGGGAACCAGGTTCTCTCAATTCTGATGCATCCCGATGATTTTGCTATCCTCACGGATCATCAAAACCGGATCAAATATGCCCAAGTGGGTGAAGTCTTTGAGTTAGAATACCGGATGCGCCACAAAAATGGGGAATGGCGTTGGCTATTTGCCCAAGAGACGGTGTTTAAACGGGATGCAGACGGGACAACACGACAAACCCTAGGTGCTGCGATTGATATTAGCGATCGCAAAGAAGCGGAGATGTTGCTGGCACAACAAAATTATATCTTGCAGTGCATCGCTTCAGATGCGCCCCTCCCGGATATTTTGGAGGCGTTAGCTCGGTTTGTTGAGGAACAGTCTGAGCAAATGCGCTGTTCTTTTCTCTTAGTCGATGAACAAGGTAAACTGCGCTTAGGTGCTGCTCCTAGTTTCCCCCAGGAATACAACCAAGCGATCGATGGCGTGGAAATTGGTGAGGGTGTAGGTTCCTGTGGTACGGCGGCTTATCGCAAGGAAACGGTTATTGTCACGGATATTGCTACTGATCCGTTATGGGCAAATTATAAAGACTTAGCTTTATCTCATGGACTCAGAGCCTGTTGGTCTGTACCGATTTTATCCCGTAATGGCAGCATATTAGGCACCTTTGCCGGTTATTATGACTACCCACAAACCGCAACTAACCTGGATCAAAGCTTAATTAACCAAACCCTCTACCTTGCCAAGATTGCCATCGAACGGACGCGATCGCAAGCCGCCTTACGCGAAAGTGAAGAACGCTTACAACTCGCCTTAGACGCTTCAGGAGATGGGTTATGGGATTGGAATGTTAATACCGGAGAGGTGTATTTCTCCCGTCACTGGTTTGATATGCTTGGGTATGAGTATGATGAACTCTCAGGACATGTCAATACTTGGAAGAAACTGATCCATCCCGATGATCAACCAGGGGTGATGGAACTATTGCAGGCGCATTTAAAAGATCACTCCATTCCCTATAAATTGGACTATCGACTGCTGACTAAATCCGGGGTGTATAAATGGATTTCCAATTATGGGAAAGTCGTCGCTGATGATCAAAACGGTTTACCGATGCGGATGACGGGTACTCACCGGGATATTAGCGATCGCAAACAAATAGAACTAGCATTACAAGCATCGGAAACCCGGGAACGGGAAAAAGCTCAGGCGCTAGAAGAAACCCTAAAAGAATTGAAACTCACCCAAGCTCAACTCATCCAAACCGAGAAAATGTCCAGTTTAGGGCGCATGGTTGCAGGTGTGGCACATGAAATCAATAACCCCGCCAATTTTATCCATGGCAATATTACCTATGCCCACGCTTATTTCCAAGACGTATTAAAACTCCTACACCTGTATCAGCAAACCTATCCTCACCCCACCGCCGAGATTCAGCAACTGAGTGAGGACCTCGATTTAGAGTTTCTCGTCGGGGATTGGCATAAGCTGATCAAGTCTATGCAAATAGGCGTTGAACGCATCGAGAAAATTGTGCGATCGCTCAAAACCTTCTCTAAGTTGGATGAAGCGGAGTTAAAAGCCGTTGATATCCATGAAGGTATAGATAACACCCTCTTCATGTTACAGCCCCGACTCCGGGCTCAAGGCAATCGCTCGGAAATTCAAGTGATTAAACACTATAGTCAACTTCCCCAGGTTACCTGTTATGCTAGTCAGTTAAATCAAGTCTTTATCAATATCTTTGATAATGCCATTGAAGCCTTAGACTGCCAACCCAAACCTCGGTTGATTACGATCACCACTGAAGTCTCTAATAATACAAAAGTAGAACAGATCAGTAAAACCCATGAAAAAAGCGAAGGAGCATGTATTCCTCGGGGCGTTAGTGAAGCGGTAGAGATGAAAAGAGCGTCAGTATTCACGCCCAGATATCCCGGTTTTCTGCCCACATCCCAATGCCAATGCTTCACCCAATCCCCAATCTCTAATCCCCAATCCATTATTATTCGGATTCGCGATAACGGAATTGGCATGAGTGAGAACGTGCTTCAGCATATCTTTGACCCTTTTTTCACCACCAAACCTGTCGGGAGTGGCACCGGTTTAGGCTTAGCGGTAAGTCATCAGATTATCGTAGACAAACATCAGGGTAAAATTAGCTGTATTTCTGGCTTAGGCAAAGGCACAGAATTTATTATCGAAATTCCCGTTAATTTGAGTCAATCTAGGACATGATATCCAGCGCGATCGCATCTCCAACCTCCCACGATGGCGGCGTGACACAGCTAAAATGGTGGAATAGATTTTACCATTGAATCGGGCGCACGCCATGCGCCCCTACGGTTTCCAGGTGGACAATCAAATCAGAATTATTTGCCCAAAATCGACTGTTGCTCATCCTCCTTTTCCCATAACACCTCTGAGGATTCTGGAACTAAACTCAACTGCACCGCACAAGCTTTTAACTCCGGTTGGCCAGAATCCGGACAAGACTCTGGGTGTGTCAAGGTGTTTGCTTCAGAATTGGCTGCCCACAGCGCCCCCCAATGCATGGGGACAAATATTGTTCCTGGCGCGATCGCAGAAGTAACTTTCGCCGGAAAACGACTTTTGCCGCGACGCGATCGCACCTCTACCCAATTCCCCTCTTCAATCCCTAGTTTCTGGGCATCACGGGGATGGATTTCCAAAAACGGTTGTGGATGCATTTTCTGAATCTTGGGAATATGACCCGTCCGAGTTTGGGTGTGCCAATGACCATAAAGGCGTCCCGTTGTCAAGACTAAAGGATAATTCAAATCCGGGGGTTCTGCCAATCCCCGTGAGTGATACGCGGCAAACTTTGCCCGTCCATCAGCGGTAGGAAAACGCCAATCCGTATACAATCGTTTGGATGTCGAGGCGGGTTTAGTCACATCAGGGGTTGTGGGCAAAACGTTACCTACATCCGGGTTTTCCTCCGGATGGGGCCACTGAATCGGACCCTCCTGTAACCGCTCATAGCGAATACCCGTCATATCGCAAACCCGCCCCCGGGTGAGTTGCACGAACTCCCGATGCACCGCCGCCGAATCGGTAAAGTCAAACTGTTCCCTAAACCCTAAACGCCTCCCAACTTCAGCAAAGATTTCCCAATCGGCTCTAGATTCGCCAACTCGGTTGCGGAATTGGGGACATAACGTCACCACCCGTTCAGAATTCGTCATCGTCCCCGTTTTTTCACTCCACTGGGCGGCAGGAAGGATAACATGAGCATAGGCTGCTGTTTCTGTAGGATAATAGGCATCCTGATACACCGTAAACGGCGACTGATTCAACGCCGCTTTCGTGCGTTCTAAATCTGGCATACTCACCGCCGGATTCGTCGCCGCAATCCAGAGGAACCCTACCGCCCCCGTCTCTAACCCCAGGATCATCTCCCAAGCCGTTAAACCCGGTTCTGGGGAAATTTGCCCCGGCTTGAGTCCCCACAACTGTTCCAATTCTGCCCGATGCTGGGGATTCTTCACCAAGCGATAACCGGGGAGAATATGTGCCAGTCCCCCAGCTTCCCGTCCCCCCATCGCATTGGGTTGTCCGGTGAGGGAAAAGGGTCCAGATCCCGGTCTACCAATGGTTCCGGTCATTAGGTGTAAATTAATCAACGTGCGGACTTTCGCAGTTCCTTCCGAGGATTGGTTCATCCCCATTGACCACAAAGATAGCACCCGTTGGGAATCACCCCAATATCGAGCCGCTGTCTCCAGTTCATCTAACCTTATCCCACATTTACGCGCCACAAGTTCGGGGGGATAGTGGCGAATGATATCGGCGTAGAGGGGAAAGTCTCTTGTACATTCATCAATAAATAGGGTATTAATTTTACCCCAACGCATGAGTAAATGGGCAATTCCATTCAGCAGATCAATATCCGTACCCGGGCGAATCGCTAAATGTAAATCGGCGGCTTCTGCGGTTGTGGTACGCCGAGGGTCAACCACAATCATTTTTACCTTACGGTTCTTTTTACAATGCTGGTGCAGGCGATTAAATACGATTGGGTGACATTCGGCTGTATTTGTACCGATTAAAAAGGCACAATCGGTTTGTTCCAAATCCTCATAGCAGCAGGGGGGTCCATCTGAGCCGAGACTCTGGATATAACCCGATACAGCCGAGGACATGCAGAGGCGAGAATTGGCGTCAAAATTGTTTGTACCCAGACAGCCTTTGAGTAATTTTTGGGCGATATAATAGTCTTCGGTTTGAAATTGACCAGAACCATACATGCAGATCGCTTCAGGTCCTTGGGTAAAGCGGACAGTTTGCAGTTGCAAGACGATGCGCTCTAGGGCTTCATCCCAACTGACTCGTCGAAATGGCTGATCTAGGGAGTCTCGCATCATCGGATATTTCAGACGGTTTTTATCCAAGGATTCACTCACCGTCGCTCCCTTGACACAAACCTTTCCCTGGCTGGAGGGATGATCGCGATCGCCCCGCACTCGCCATATTGGTGTTCCTTCACTATCGCGATGAGTGGCTTTCCCGGATTGGGCGGGTGGTGTTACCTCTAAACCACAACCGACACCGCAATAGGGACAAAGTGTTTTTGTTGATTCAGTCATTTGTTATTTGTCCTTCGTTGTTTGTCTTATGTTGTCACATTTTTCAGTTATCATTTTTTAACTAGCTTTTAGTTCAGATTAAAGAAATAAATGAGTTCATTTGGTATAAAAAGCAACAATTTTTTATCAAACATGAAAAAAATGCATCAGATAAATGCTGATCAAAAAATTTGTTCCTAAAATACCAATTCAAATTAGGTTATGGCGGGGATTTGGGCGAAGCATTCTTGAATAAATTTATCGGTTTCGGACTTAATAATACGGCTTACTCCTACGTAAATCTACCCCCATAAACCTGTAGAGACGTAGCATTCTACGTCTCTACAAATTTAATAATGAATTATCAACATCAATGGTGTTGTTCATCCGCCAGAACCGGCAGACTTTCCATTGCCATTTCGGTTTCTTCACCTTCATGATGCGTCGCAAAAGATCCTTTAGGTTCTCTGAGGAAGAACCAACAGAGGAAGGTAACGACTAATGCAGTAACTCCTAAGGTTTGGAAGAAAACTCGGTTACCCATATCGCCTTCGGGGAGCAAACTGAATAGAGTCAGATAAGCAACAGCACCAACATTACCATAAGCCCCAACATTACCCGCAATCTGACCCGTGACTCGGCGCTTGATTAACGGTACCATGGCAAAGGTAGACCCTTCACCGGCTTGGACAAAGAAGGAACAACCCATGGTAAGAATGACAGCCAAGGGTAGCCACCAACTCCCATTTACGGTACTCATCATCAGATAACTAATCCCCATGCACCCTGTCAACACCGTCATCGTCCATTTACGGCTTCCTAGGGTATCTGAAATTAATCCGCCACCGGGGCGTGAAGCTAGGTTCATAAACGCATAGCTAGCTGCAATCATTCCCGCTAATTGCCTACTTAATCCAAATGTTCCTTCAAAAAAGGCGGGAAGCATGGAAACAACGGCTAATTCTGAACCGAAGTTAACCACATAAGTTAATTCCAGAAGGGCGACTTGAGAGAAGTCGTAACGATCATCAGCAGGATACCGTTTTTTAGCCGTCATCAATTCTTTATTTACATCCCAGCATTTATAAGCTTGGAACAGATACAAACCCAACAGCGCTAACCAGGTGATAATTAATCCCGTTTGATCTAAGAAACCCACTTGACTTAAGCGCCAAGCCAAGACAGCCAGAATCCCCACCAGAGGAACATTCATCAGCATCAAGAATCCAAAGTCCCGCTTTGTGGTGACTTCTAAGCCACCGTGACGCTTGGGTTTCTGATAAACTTTACCAGGAGGGGTATCTTGAACGCTTCTGTAGTAGATGATGCCATAGATTGCCGCAATAATACCTGTGAGTGCGATCGCGAGTCGCCAGTTGATCATTCCACCCCCAGCGCCAATCGTCAATAACGCCGCAATCGTGGGTAGGGTAAAGGCGGATGCGGCGGAACCAAAGTTACCCCATCCCCCATAAATCCCTTCCGCCAAGCCAATTTCTTTGGGGGGGAACCATTCCGCCACCATGCGGATACCAATCACAAAGCCTGCGCCCACAATACTCAGCGCTAAACGGCTGATCACTAATTGGCTAAAGTTTTGAGCTAGGGAGAAGGCGATACAAGGAATGGCTGCATAAATCAGCAGTACCGAGTAGGTTAACCGTGGACCAAAACGGTCGAGTAACATACCGATAATAATCCGAGCCGGTACAGTCAGCGCTACGTTACAAATCGCCAAGGTGCGAATTTGTGCCGCACTTAAACCTAACTCTTCTTGTACGGCTGTCGCTAGTGGAGCAAAATTGAACCAAACAACAAATGATAGAAAGAAGGCAAACCAAGTTAAATGTAAGATGCGGTATCGACCGCGAAATGACCATAATTCTTGTAGCATCAGTTACTTACCTATGTGTAAAAATTCCAGAATGGGGGTCTAATTTAATCGAGCAATTTTCTCATCCACTGAATTCGTCAATGGCTAAGGCAATCATCGCTCAAGGATAGACTTGTACCCTTTTCCCTCGCTCTCAATTAACCGAAGTAATTTGTTTACGGTTCCCCGCTCTCAGGTACAACAATCACACCCTTGCCTGAGATGTTTCGTATATTTAATTACAAAATTTGATTAAATATGCACTGAATGCATAAAATTAATTCTTTTATTGCATGATTATTTTCAAACATAATAGAGACGTCATGCTACGTCTGGAACAGGAAGGCATGGCAAATCACCGTTGTGAATTATCCAAACTGGTAATCTGGGCGGGTTTAGAGTCATCTGTTAGGTGTCAATTAATGGTAATAGTGAAACCCGCCCCTACCATTCCCACTAATCTGGGCGGGTTTAGAGTCATCTGTTATGTCAATCAATGGTAATAGTGAAACCCGCCCCTACCATTCCAATTAATCTGGGCGGGTTTATAGACATCTGTTAGGTGTCAATCAATGGTAATAGTGAAACCCGCCCCTACCATTCCAATTAATCTGGGCGGGTTTAGAGTCATCTGTTAGGTGTCAATCAATGTTAATAGTGAAACCCGCCCCTACCATTCCAATTAATCTGGGCGGGTTTAGAGTCATCTGTTAGGTGTCAATCAATGTTAATCGTGAAACCCGCCCCTACCATCACTCTCGTTCCCAGGCTATGCCTGGGAATGCCTCTGTTGAGGCTCCGCCTCCTTTGACAAGCGGCTGGAGCCGCTTAAGGAGCATTTCCACCCTAAAGCTGGAAACTAGAATGAGTAAGGGTTGTGACTTAAGTTGACACCAATGCACGCCCCGTGCGCCCAATTTAATCGTAAAATCTATGCCACCATTTTAGCTATTAAATTCTGTACAAGATTTGGCGAATCGTTGGTTGGGGATCAGGCTGAAATAAAGCCGCGATGAAATTGCCTCCTAGATAAGGAATAGCACAGAAAACCCCCAGGATAGAACGCCATTTCTGCCAAGAAAGCCAAGCGCGTCTGGTGGGATAAATGCGCCAAAATCGATTGACTGAACACATTATGGTATCATCAATTCCACTCACATCATGCCACCATCCGGCAGGTAAGTAAAGCGTGTCTCCTCGTTCTAGAATCACCTCTTGTTTATGTTCTAGGGCTTGCTTTAATTTAGGAAAAGCGGCAAAATCTGGCTGCTCTAAGGACACCTGACTAAAACAGCACCGCAATTTCATCCCATGACGTAAATGACAGAGGATGGGAAAGGGATAAAGATTGTAGGTTTGAGAGGGAGGAAATAAGACGATTTTTTTGACCCCATGAACTTGGATGAGGGTATTGTCCATGATATCGTAATGCAATCCAGAGTGATGGATGCCTGAACCCATATACATCTTAAAATCAGTGACAGGATGAGTTAACCCCAGTTTTTCGCCCAAGGTTTTCCAGCCCGATGTATTCGTCAGGGTTGTATTTTTTAGGGGAAGTTTTCCTAGATAAAGGTCATTCTCTTGAACGTTACCACAGCGTAAAAGTTCGGCATAGTTCGAGAATCCCATTGTTTCTAAGGCAACGCCGCTGCCTACAGGAGAACGTTTAGACTGTCCGGTCTTATACTTAGCCCGCTCATAATTCCGAACCATAACCTTACAATCGCCAATCTTTGCACAAAGATACTCCAAAGTCCAGTCCGGTTCATTCTCCAGCAATCCGGTAATGACGACAGGTGTACCCGTTTGTTGATAGCGTTGGCTAAACTGTTCGGGTGTGAGTGTGGATATATTGACAAGCGGTATAGAAGAGATTGAAAGGTTCATTGGCATATCAAACTCCGCCAGAATAGATTGTCAATGGTTAGGTAAGCGACTGAAACCTCTAGCCTATGTCGGGAAGGTTTAACTGGGAAAAGGGAACAAAAACTATAGCGGTTCTTAAATGAGTGAAGTACAGTCAGACAGATTTAGTGAAACTAAGGATTAGGGGGGAACAATGTGCGAGAGAATCGGGAAAAACTTGACAATTTATGTAAGCAATGACAAAAATGATGGAATTTGTGATCGGTCATTGGCAAACAAGGACATGACTATGGGCAAGGGTTCGGTATGAAAAATACCATAAAATGCCGCAAATGTCTGGAAAATCGCTAAAAACGGATTTGGCTAACCAGAAATGCCCAATGTCCGCTCAAATTTAACTGGTGTGAGGATGTTATGTCAAATTATGTACTGCCCCTGTTAACCGCGCTAACCCGACAGGTTAAAGCCAATTTCGTGAATAAGACTCATCAGACGGAGGCGGTACAGGAACGGTTTCTGCTGACGCTACTGAGACAGTATCAGAATACTGAACTAGGGCGTCAATGGGGGTTGAGGGAGATTAGAACCATTGACCAATTTCGCGATCGCGTCCCGGTTTTGCCCTATAGTAGTTATGAACCCTACACGGAACGTATTTTCAACGGGGAGTCGAATATCTTAACCCCTGATCCCGTTGTTTATATCAATCTCACCAGTGGTTCCACGGGTTCAAAAAAGCTGATTCCAGTGACTAAGCGGTTTCAGAATTCCTTGCGCGGGGCTAATCTAACCAGTATGGGTTTTTTAGCCGATGCGCTGAGAGTTCGCAACCGTAAGTTTGGTAAACTCTTGATTACCAACTCTGTGCAACCCCTGGGACAAACCCCAGAAGGGATTCGGTACGGTTATGCCAGTGTTGGCGTCTTGCGGATGGGAAAGTTTCTGTACCAACAACTGTTTGCCCATCCCTTTGAAACCCTACAACCAGGGGATAGCCTAGTCCGCCACTATGTTTGTTTACTCTTTGCTCTACGCGATCGCACCATGCGGGGGATCATTGCTAATTTTCCCATGCTCCTGCTGCGAACGGCAAGTTATTTGGAAACCTACGCCGAAGATTTAATTCGGGATTTAGAAAAAGGGACAATAGCTGGCTGGCTGGACTTAGAATCAGGGATTCGGTTACAACTAGAGCATCAATGGTCCGCTTATCCCCAACGGGCGCAGGAACTACGAGATATTTTACACCAAGAGGGACGCCTAACCCCGAAACGGGTTTGGTCAGATTTATCCTTTGTCGCCACCGCACGCGGCGGTACATCGGATTTTTACTTTCACCGCTTTGGCGATTATTTTGGCGATACGCCTGTATTTGGGGCGGTTTATTCCTCCGCAGAAGCCACATTTAGTATCTATCCTGATGTAGACACCGATGGGAGTGTCTTGGCGATTGAAAGCGGTTTCTTTGAATTTGTTCCCGAAGACCAATGGGAGGCTCAACATCCCAAAACTCTACTGGCGACTGAGGTCAAGATTGGGGAAAATTATCGCCTTTTAACTACAAATTATAGTGGGTTTTATCGCTACGATATTGGCGATGTGGTGGAAGTTATTGGATTTTACAATAAGACGCCTTTGATTGTCTTCCGCTATCGTCGCGGGGGAACAATGTCGGCGACTGCAGAGAAGACGACAGAACACCATGCAACTCAGGTGATGCAAGCCTTACAACAGGACTTTGACGTACCTTTAGAAGACTTTTGTCTGACGCTATCGGAGAGTATTACCACCACTCACTATTTAGTCAATATTGAGTTAGCGCCCGGTCAATATCTAGAAAATCCCCAAGCCTTCCTTGCTAGTTTTGACCGCAAACTGCAAGAAGCCAATATGTCTTATGCGGTAAAGCGACCTGATAATTATATCCCAGCGCCCCGCCTACGGATATTAGCACCGGGTAGCTTTGCCATTGTGCGTCAGCGTCAGTTAGAACGCGGCGTTCCTGATTCTCAGTTGAAGTTTCCTCATATTAGCAATGATCGGCAGTTTTTGGCAGGGTTAGATGTATTAGAAGAAATCAGATTACCAAAAGATTGAAAAATGAAAAATGGTGTAGGGTGTAGGGTGTAGGGTGTAGGGGCGAAGCATTTGCGCCCAGATTTCTCGGTTTTATGCCAACGTACCAACGCAAATGCTTCGCCCAATCCCCATAGGCAAATAGTGTAGGGGCGGGTTTTACTATTATCTTTTCGGTTACACCCAGATATAATTAAACCCGCCCCTACCGTGAAACCTTAGGAAGATAAGGGAACAAAAAAAGGACGAATGACGAATGACTAAACACTATTGGCAATCTGCTATTCTCACAATTTTGTTAGGGGGTCAAATTTTTGGGCTAGGCGCTGTTCAAGGGACAGAAAGCGCGAAACGCACCCCTTGTCAAACCAAGGATGAACTGTCTTGTGCTGGCGGGGTGATAACGCCGGATTCCCGATTTCTGGACGAATTAGTCACCCATTACGTCAACCGCATCCCCCTAGAAACAGCGCCACCCAACTTAACTGTAACCGCAGCCGAACAATTACGCGATCGCTTCATAGAAAAACTCACTCCTATTTTAGGACAAAGTATCGGTTACAAGGCAGGACTCACGAGTACAACCGCGCAAAAACAGTTTAATGTCTCTCATCCCTTACGCGGGATTCTCTTAGCACAAATGCTCCTACCCAGTGGGTCAATCGTACCCGCTAATTTTGGCGCACGTCCACTGTTTGAAGGGGATTTAATCGTGAGAGTGGGGAGTGAGGCGATTAATCAAGCGACGACTCGCCAGGAGGTTTTAGCCGCCTTAGATGCGGTGATTCCGTTTATAGAATTGCCGGATTTAATCTATGAATCTGGGGTAAAATTAGACGCCGCTGACTTAATCGCGATTAATGTGGGTGCGCGTTTGGGAATTGTGGGTGAACCGATTCTCTTGGCGGCTACTCCAGAATGGCAAGAACGGTTAGGTAATATTAAATTAGTGATAGTGGATGAAACCGGAAAAGAATTAGCCACAGGTAAAAGTAATGTATTATTAGAGCATCCCTTAGATGTGGTTTTATGGTTGCGTGATGACCTGAAATCAGGGGGTAAGCGACTGAAAAAAGGGGATTTATTATCCTTAGGAACAATAACACCATTAATGCCTGTAGAATCAGGAAAAACCATTCGCGCTCAATATTTCGGCTTAACGGAACAGGAGGCTGTTGAGATATCCGTGAGTTTTGAATAGTTAAACTGCCTTGGGTTAAAAATGTTATAATTTATAAAATATATTTCTAGTTACTATTTATGGTTGCTTCAATTGATCCCCAATTAGCAATTCAAACCTCAACATCAACTCAACTCCCCCAACCGCCGACATTTACCTCAAAAGAAGCGGAACGCCTCCACCGCAAACAACGCTTAGCCGCCGCCTTCCGTCTATTTGCCCGCTACGGGTTTGATGAAGGAATTGCGGGACATATCACGGTGCGTGACCCCGAATTTACGGATCATTTGTTTGTATAGAAACCTGAGTCGGGGCGGGTTTAGTTAAATCTCTTGTGCAACCAAAAAGATAGTCGTGAAACCCGCCCCTACAGAGGCACCACATACCGTGAAAAGTCAGAATTACCGTTCCCCTGAAGGCTGATGCTTTTGGGCAACGAGTTGTTTAGAAACTCGGATCAGATGATAGGCACCCCCTTGATCGATAATGGTATATTCATTGATTTTTAGCCAGTTTTTCTTGAGTTTATTGAATCGCTTAGATTCAATTAAAACCAGCTTCGAGGGAGGGTTTGGTTTGGTTTTGGCAATTTTATCAATGTAGGCAATCAGTTTATGTTCTTCGTCAAAATAATTGACCGATCGCTGGGAATAAAAAACGACACTGGGCTTTTCAAACCCCATCATCAATAACTCTTCTGACGGTTGGTTAACCTCAGCCGCGATCGCAGATAATTCTCGTAGGGGAAGCTGACGTTGTTGATCCAACACAAATGCGGCGGGTGTGATCACGAGGATGATAAACGCCACAAATGCGACAAAATTAATCATTCCTAACCAACGCCATCCCCGACGTTGCCATAATGCGATCGCCGTCGCTACAGCAGCACTTCCCCAAACAATACCTCCCCGTAAAGGTAATCCTGACGCTTGCAGGGTTTCCGATAAGTTCAGCGCGGCTGGATCATAGCCAATTATATTCGGGCTGTATAAAATTGCCCCCGCGAGTACCAGGAGGAGGATCACATTAAACCCACCACTCAGCCGTAACCCCAACCGAGGCTGAGGGCTCTGATAGGTGAGTAAATCACTTGCCAATAATGCCACCAAAATTGCTGCTGCGGGCATTAAGGGTAAAACATAACTGGGGAGTTTAGTTACAGCGATAGTAAAAAAGCCAAACACACCCGCAAACCAACACAGAGCAAATAAACTTAACTGACTAGCGCGAGGGGAACAACGCCATTGTTGAACCTGCCAAAACCGCAACCGTGCGATCGCGAGGGGTAAATAACAGGACCAAGGGGCAAAGCCGACTAACACAACCAGAAAATAGAAATACCAAGGTGCCCAGTGGTGATTCACCACACCGACAAAGCGTTCAATGTTGTGATAGCCAAAAAACTTGTTGATATAGTCTTCGCCATTCGCCAAGGTAACTAACACATACCAGGGAATTGCTAGAACCCCAATAATGCCCAATCCCCAAAACAGGCGCATTTCCCGCACCACCTGCCAAAAATTCCCCAGATACACCAGAAATGCACCAATAATTAATCCGGGTAGAACAATTCCCACCGGTCCTTTGGCAAGAATCGCTAAGGCAATTAAGATATAAAACGCCAAATACCAACCGGATGAAAAACCTAAAATGGGTTGGGGATCACCTTTTGCATTTCCATGGTTTCGGCTATTTTGTTCCCCATCTCCCTGTCTTTTTGTCTCCCCTTGGACATAGGCGATAAAGAACGACAACAGAGCCGTTCCCATACAGCCAGAGAGTAGCATATCCGAAACCCCAGTCCGCGCCCAGACTAAGGTTAGGGGATTAAAGGCAATTAGCGCAGCCCCTATTCCAGCAGATAACCAGCGTTGACGTTCTGGATTAGGGAGTTTTGGGGTGTCTTCTAATTCAGAGGAATTTTCATCAACCAGGGTACGGGGACGGGAAATGCCAAAATAGCGTAGCGTATAAAAGCCCAAAACTGTGAGCGCGATCGCACTCATTGCTGAGGGAAGTCGAACCGCCCATTCATTCACACCAATGAGGTTATAGCCAATCGCCATTAACCAGTAGACTAAAGGCGGTTTATCAAAACGAGTCTCCCCGTTAAAATACGGTGTAATCCAGTCTCCTGTAACCGTCATCTGGCGGGCGGCTTCCGCGAATAACGGTTCAGTTTCATCAACCAAACCCGTACTACCTAAGTTCCATAAAAAAGCCACCCAGCAAATCGCACTTAACCCTAAAACCGAGAACATCCACAAACGAGTTGGATGCTTTTCCCAAACATTCCACCACTTTGTCACTGTTTTAGCGACCCTATCCTTCATTTAACTTCAACCAGTTTGTCACGAAAAGCCAACATTAACCGTCACCGCCCCAAATTTAATCTAGCTGGAGCCGCGCTCATAATGTCCCCCTTCCTTGACTCGGACAACCCCATCAAGTTCCTCATCCAACAGTGTAGAGACGTTGCATGCAACGTCTGGTACAAAACCTAATACGGTTGCAAAACTAACTCCCATTCGCCCGTCTTTTGATTCCACCGGGGTACAGGCGTTTCCCCAATTACATAAGGTCCCCAATACAAACGAGAGCCATCTTGGGCAAATGCCACAATAATATCTCCCTTTTCCAAAATCAGATCATCTTGTGGAAGTGAAAGAATCAGCCCTTGGCTTCCTCCTTCCATAGGGGAAAAATCCCAGTGGGCGGGTTTGGCGTAAGCCTTTGAACCCGTTTGGCGTTCTAACAGCGCCACCCGCACCGGATGTTCTGTAGAATTGCTGACTCGCAACCCTCCTTTTTGCGCCGCTAGAGCAACCGGATCAAGGGGTGGAGAGGGTGAAGCCTCTGCAGGAGGTAACTTTGATGAGAGTGGTGATAATGTTGGGGAGAGGGGTTGAGCCGTTTCCATCTCAGGAACCTCTGGTGATTTGATCACAGAGGGTAATGATGCTGTATCTGAGGATTGGGGTTCTATCCAAACCTTGAACTCAAATAATCCTAGTCCCAGTCCGGCAACACCTAAAAGGAGTACGATGATAAATACTGGATAAAGCATATAGTTTAGTGTTTTCATTCGTTTTGAGGGGATTGACTCTGCACCACTACGTCTTTGGGGGGGTGCTAACAAAACGAATTGCCAGCCCCTACTCTCATTGAAACAAGCTTGACCAAAACCGTGTTATTTTTCTCTTAAAGGCTAAGTGGTTATGGTCAGTGTGTGGTTGATTTCTGGTTGATCGATGCAAAATACTCGTCTTAATACTATCGTCGATGTGATCTTGGCAAGGTTAGCCCAGTGGTTTGCCAATCCCTGGCGACGCCTGTCCATAATTTTGCTGGGTTTGCTGTTGGGCGTTTTCCTCGGAAGTGCGCTCTCAACGACAGCCGGTCAAACCGCTGACTGGGATGTAGTTGCGGCTGGGATTTTAATTATTTTCACGGAAACAGTGAGCCGGATTGTTTATGGCAGAAATCGTCAGCGTTTGCCTTCTGTGAGCAGAGCTTCTAGATTTTCATGGTTCATTGAAACTGTGAATGCTCTGAAAATTGGTTTGGTTTATAGCATGTTTTTGGAAGCCTTTAAACTGGGTTCATAGTGTCATTTGTCATTCGTCAGGTTATCAGGTCAGATATAATTTTTAATTCTGCGTAGGGGCGGGTTTGACTATTATCGTTTTTGATCTCACCCAGATGCAACTAAACCCGCCCCGACTAAGGGATAAGGGAGGGCGGGTTTTGTTGATAGGCTATCGGTGACAAGCCAATTAAGTTCCTAAACCCGCCCCTACAATTGTAATTGTGGCTAAACCCGTCCCTACCTTAAGACTTATGACTCATCCCCTCTCCCCGTCTTCCTCTCTCGGTGACATTCTTAACCAATGGATATCAGGAAAACCACCAAATTCATCGGCTTGGCAAAAATTAGTAACAGCGGAATTAAGACAGCCGGAACGGGCGAAAGCCTTTGGAATTACATCAGATAACGTGGAGGAAAAACTACAGGCGCGATCGCGTCTTTTTCTATCTGTCTATACTGATGTTCTTGCTTTGCCCTCCTTTGCTCAGAAAATTCAGGATAATAGAGAAAATTCTGAGTCTATTCAAACTAATATTATCCTATCTCTGTGGCGCTTATGGCTTCCTTTGGCGAGACAATTGGCGGAATCTCGACAACAGTTAGGGCGTCCACTAATTCAGGGAATATTAGGCGGACAGGGAACGGGAAAAACCACATTGGCGGTTGTGTTGAAGTTAATTTTAGCCCAGTTAGGATATTGTACCCTTAGCCTTTCTATTGATGACCTTTATAAAACCTATCAAGAACGACAGCGCCTGCGAGAGAAAGATCCGCGTCTGATTTGGCGGGGTCCGCCGGGAACTCATGATGTGGAGTTGGGGGTGCAGGTATTAGACGAGTTGCGATCGCACAATTCCTCAGATTCTATTCTAGTCCCCCGCTTTGATAAATCTGCTTGGCAAGGTGCAGGCGATCGCACGGATTTTGAACCTGTACAAAATGCGGATATTGTGTTATTTGAAGGGTGGTTTGTCGGCGTGCGTCCCGTTGCGGCGACTGTGTTTGCGGGGGCTACTCCAGTACCCATTGAAACAGAGAGCGATCGCGCTTTTGCACGGGATATGAATGAACAACTTAAAGCCTATTTACCCTTGTGGGAACGCTTAGACCATTTAATGGTACTTTATCCTATTGATTATCGCCTGAGTTTGCAGTGGCGGCGTCAGGCGGAGGCGGAAATGATGGCGACGGGGAAATCGGGGATGAGTGATTCACAAATTAATGAGTTTGTCAAGTATTTTTGGAAAGCGCTGCATCCAGAGTTATTTATTACGCCATTAATTCACAATCCGGATTGGGTGGATTTAGTAATTGAAATTAATCCAGATCATACACCAGATCGGGTTTATCAACCAGCGCTTTAATTTACTTAACAAAATTATCATATCATGTCCGGCTTTCTCACCCATAATATAAATCCGAGTGCATTATGCTCTAGCTACTTGCTGTAACCACCTGATCGCGCCCTTGGGCTTTAGCCTGGTAAAGCGCCCGATCCGCCGCCGCAATCAATTCCTCCGCCGTGGAACCATGTTCAGCAAACGCCGCCACACCCACAGAAATCGCGATCGCATCTAAGAGTTGATGGTGATACTCAATCTGCAAATCCTTAACATCTTGGCGAATTTGTTCTGCCCGTTGCTTCGTATCAGCAAGTGAAGCATCTGGCAAAATTAGCATTAATTCCTCACCCCCATAACGGCAAGCAATATCCGACGCCCGAACATTTCGTTGTAAAAATATGCCTAATTCTCGTAAAACAATATCCCCGGCTTCATGACCAAAGGTGTCGTTAAAATGTTTAAAATGATCAATATCCAACATAATAATCCCCATCGGTCGCTGATGACGCTGCGCCCGATGAATTTCCCGCTCTAAAGACTCTTCCATATAACGCCGATTAAATAGCCCAGTCAACGCATCTCGAATACTCTGTTGAGACAGCGTTTCCCGTAATTTTAAATTCGCTAACGACAGGGCTAAATGTTCCGCCACCGTTAGGGCTAACCGTTGTTTCGCCTCCGTCAATTGTCCCGGTTGTTGCGAACTAATATATAAAATTCCCAACGCTTTTCCTTGTGCCATCATTGGCACACAAAAGGATTCTAAGGGAGAGATGTCTGAGTGAATATGAGGACAGCGTAAACCTGATTGTGGCTGGTTTACCCAATGGGGACGTCCCCGACGTAATGCCCAACATGCCTTAGGCGAAAACAGCGCCTGACTCGCCAAAGGGGTTCCCCAAGTTGCCATGGCTTCTGCCCAATTCTCAGAGGGATTAATCACGAATACTCCACCCGAACTCTCTGGAAATAAGGGAGCAACCAACGTCGCGATCGCGTGATATGCCTCATCAACCGTTAAACAGGCTTGGAGAAAGTCACTCAATTCTCCTAATAACACCATTTCTCGGTTGCGGATACCTAGTTCATTTACCCGCCCTTTCAGTTGTTCATTCAGTCTTTGTAACGCTGCTTGTGCCTGTTTGCGATCGCGGATATCTTGCACCACACCAATATAAGATTTCGGTTCACCCTGACTATCCCGTATCAGCGATCCACTTAAATTCACCCAAACCTCAGATCCATCTTTACGCATATAGCGTTTTTCACGGGAGAAGGTATCAATTTCTCCTGTCAATAACTGCTCCAGGCAACTAAGTTCCTGGTCAACATCATCAGCGTGAGTAATCTCTTTGCACGTCTTGTTTTGCAGTTCCTCAGCACTATACTGAACTAAATCAATAAACTTTTGGTTAACCCACAAAAACTCACCCGATAAAGTGGCTTGAACAATGCCTACACCAACTTGATCAAACATACTCCGGAAACGTTTTTCACTCTCTCTTAACCCTTCCTCGGCTTGTTTTCGTTCTGTAATATCCCGATTACTCGCTCGTATTCCCAACCAATCTCCCTCAGCACTTTGCACAGATTGGCAAATCTGGGAGATCCAACGCAACTCTCCGGTTTTAGTCAGGATGCGAAAATCAATTCCTGACACCCTCTGATTCACCGCAGTATCACACCTATGCTGGGCAAATTTTTCTCGATCCTCTGGATGGATAATCGACTCCAATAAACTCGCATCCTGGAGAAATTCATCGGCACAATACCCCGTAATCCGCTCACAGGAAGGAGACACATAGATAAACTGAGCATCCGGGTTAAGCCAATATTCCCAGTCATAGGTAAAGTTAGCAACTGTCCGAAATCTTTCTTCGCTTTGTCGCAGTTCCTCTTCAGCTTGTTCACGGGCAATGCGGATGTGTAAAGCTTCAATACCGGAGGCTAAATCATTGGCTAATTCTTTCAATAACTGCACCTCTTCCGGCGCAAATGCTCCAGAGTTAACTGCGTAGATAGTCAACACACCCAACGGTTGATCTTTAACCTGTAATGGCAGGATAATTAGAGTTTCATCGCCCTGCTGTAAAGTATGCGATCGCCAGGGTGTAAACTTCGGATCAGTTTCAATATGGCGACAAACTATCGGTTGTCCAGTTTGCAGAACTTTATCGATAGGAGACTCACCTGAAGATTCGTTTACCCCAGGCATAATCAATTGTTTTAGATCAGGGTTATTATCAGAATTATTATCGTCAGTTATCAAGCCAACCCACGCTCCCTGATAACCTCCTACCTCCACAATTAGCTGACAAATATTCTGAAATAACTCAGATTCTTGGGTTGCACTCACCAAGATTCGGTGGGATTCACTCAGAGTTTTGAGAATACGGTTTAAATTTTGGAGAATCCCTTGCCCTTGTTGGCACTCCCTCAGTTCCATGGGTATTACATTATCCCAGGAGTTTTCTCTTTTATCCTCTGCGTTTTGAGGAATCAGATCTGCCATAGCCTGTCTGTCGGGTTGGGTTTCACTACTACTGTTATTTGTCACCCTGATGTTACTAAACTTACCCCCATCTTCCCCATCGCTATTTTTTCGCAGCTGCCGATTTTCAGCTTGAAGTGAGGCAATAATTTGACCCTGTTGACTCAGGTGCTGCTGTAAGTCTTGAATAACGCCATACAAATGTGCTGGATCAAGGGTTTGTAAGATACTGGTTTGAGTAACCATACCCAACAATTCTCCTTGATGGCTACAGACTCCTAATTGCTGTACTCGCCACTGCTGCATTTTCTGATGGGCTTTCCATAACGACTCTTCTAGACTCACGCACAGTAGTGGAAAACTCATTAATGTATGAGCTGGCAAGCTTAAATCAAGTGCCAATGCCTGAAATTGGACAATATCTTGTTCGGTAATGATACCAATGGGGAATAAAAATGGTTTTGAATCGGCTGGATTTGACGACTCTATCCCCTCAGAGAGCCTGTTTTCCTGTTGTTCTGCAATGACTACATAATTAACTCTATATTCTGCCATCCGTTGTGCTATAGTTAGCACGGAGTTTGTCGGGGAAACATGAATAAATTCGGGTGTGATCACCTCTGCAACTCGACGCCTTTTCAACAGTTCAGTGCATGGCAAAACATGATGCAGGCTCTCAGGTGTCACAACTCCTACCAATTGATGTTGATCATTGACAACGGGTAAGTGACGAATACCATGGTATTCAAATAAATTCAGAATTCGCCAACCATCGGGTAACTCAGATTGCTTGAGTGTAATCACTTGCCGAGTCATCACTTCGGCAACATGAAGACTTTCTAGGGGGCTTCCTGATACTATAATTTGAACCAAATCCTGCGATGTTATCACCCCAACTAACTCCTCGCCTTCTATGACTAAGACACAGCTCCCATCTGTTCCATCGCTATGAATTGAACCCAAAAGTTCTGTCCCCGATGGAAATGGGCAGGAGTGAGTGCTTTGATTGAGGAGGGCGATGACGTCGCACAGACAGGTGTCTGGCGTAACCGTCAGCGGATAGCGGTCAATAGCAGACGTTAGGGTTGTCATTGGTCATTTGTGATGGGTCATTTGTGATTAGTCATTAGCCCTTAACTGGACTAAAATGCCTGGGGATATTAAATGTCAAGCTGCTTAATCATGGATTGATTAAGGGAAGAGATCACGTAGATGACCCAGGAAATTATTGGGAATGGGTGATTACCTGGAAAAAGTAGTTGGTAGTTTTCCAATTTTCCTTGATATTCGCCATGATGTTGATATACCTGTTACAGAACTTCAGGTATTTCAAGGGATTTGATTGAATTGTTAAAACAGCACCAAGATTTTCCCTGATATAGCAGTAGACACATCGATTAGGACAAACCAACTGTTGTAGAGACGTTGCATGCAACGTCTCTACAAAATGATGCGTCCTAACCGCTATGGCGGTTGCTATACTAGAATAATCTCTCTATTTCTAACTCAGATGCCACTTGAGCTAGTTTGCTCAGGTCAGTAGGATCAGTTAAATGGGGCAAGATACCTAAAATGGGAACCTGTGTCAGCGACTGAATCAACTCAATGGGTGTCCAATCGGCAATATCTGTGGCTGAACGAGGCTGAACACAATTGAGGACGATTCCTTTCAGGAGAACGCCCGAGTGACGTGCTAAGGCAACATTTGCCACCGTTTGTGCGATCGCGCCTAGTTCCACAGGCACCACAATCACGCTGGGTAGTTTCCAATCTCTGGCAATATCTGCCACGGTTAACTCATGGGTTACAGGTGAACCGAGTCCTCCTAGTCCTTCAACTAACACAACATCCCGTTCCTGCTGAAGGCGATTGAATGCCTGCCAGACTCCCTTTAATTCTATCCCTCGCCCTTCCCGTTCTGCCGCGACGGGCGGGGCGACAGGGTGCTTAAATTGTAATGGAGCAATGTCTTCAGGGGTTTGATCCAGGTTCAATAACTGGTGATAATGTTCCCAATCCCCTATTCCCGTTTGAATGGGCTTAAAAATTCCCAGACGTTTTTGTGGATAATAGGTTTGCCAATAGGCGGCGAGGGCAGTAGTTAATACTGTTTTGCCCGCATCGGTATTTGTACCCGTAATTAGTAATGTCTTGGTCATTAGTCATTCATCCTTTGTCTTTTGTTCTTTGTTTGACTTTGACCTAAGGATTAGTGAGACTGACACCTAGTGTAAAATTGGTTGGTCTTTGAGCAATCACATCAATAATGTAGTTACCTCCTTGAGGCAATTGTGCCTGCCAAAAGTTTACATTTGAGGCATCTTCGACAAGCTGACCATTGGGATTGCGGATATTTAACGTGACATTCCCTTGAATAACTTCTACCGCTAATTGCTGATTGGATTCCACATTAACACGGTAACGTTTTACCCGTTGCGGTGCGGTTTGACCTTGAAACTGGATGGCTTCTCCTTCAACATTGAGCTGTTCGGTTTCGTAAGTGGGAGAAGGAGAGGGAGAGGGAGATGGACTTCGTGTTGGCGAAGGTGTGGGTTGGGGAGCTTCAGTTAAGTTTAAATTAAGTTGGTAATCGGTTTCTGGAAGTCCCGGAATTAAACTTAATTGAACTGTGTATTCCCCGCTAAAGGGGAGTTGACCTCGCCATTGCTGCACCCGTGTCGCGCGATTCCCTAGGGGTTGATCATCGGGTCCGATCACGGTCATGTAGACGCCTTCGGTGGGAATAAATGCCTCCAAGGTCTGGTTTTGTTCTGCCTGAATCTTGTAGTTTACAATCGCATTCGGCTGTAATGAGCGTTCTATAGAACGTTGTTCACCAACAGACAGATTCAACGTCTGACTATAGGGTGGGGGTGGGGTAGGAGTAGGTGAGGGTGAAGGGGACTCTGTTGCAGTGGGAGAAGGAGACGGTGATTCCGTTGCAGTGGGGGAAGGAGACGCTCCAATTATTTCTGGGGGAGTCGGTTCTTCTCTTAATCGGCTAAAAATTGCCCAAGAACCCAACAATACCGTCAAAGCCAGTACTGTACCCAATCCCACAATAACCCCAGGTTTTTCCCAAATCGAATCACTATCGGGTTCCGGAATTACGGGTTGTGACGGTGCTGCTGTTCTAGCTGGTGTCCTTTCCGGTTCTGGAGGTCGTCCCACGGCTACTGTTGCCATACGTGAGACATTGGCGTTTGGTTCGGGTGTAGAGGCGGCTGGGGGAGGCGGAGATTGCAGGGCTTGTAATACATCTGTTGCAGATGAGTAGCGATCGCCTGGTCTATAACTTAGCATCCGGTTCAGAATCCGGGCAAATTCGTCACTCACACTAACCCATCGTTGCCAGTTCCAGGTTAATTGGGTATTATCCAGTAATTCCCTAGGTTCTTTGCCTGTCAGTAGGACAACAGCGGTTACCGCCAGGGAATAGAGGTCACTACTGGGATAGGATTTACCCGTTTGAATTTGTTCGCTGGGGGCATAGCCGAGTTTGCCAACTGTTGTGGCTGGGGTTGCCATATCCGGCGACTGCAAACGGGTAGCGAGTTCCTTGACCACACCGAAGTCAATTAATACGGGGAGTTTGTCGCCCTCGCGCAGAATAATATTATCGGGAGTAATATCGCGGTGGATGATTCCCTTGCTGTGAATATGTTCTAGTACGGGTAATAATTGCTGTAGTAGCTGCTTAACTTCGGCTTCTGAGAAGACAGGGTTTCCCATTGGCGTACTCTGAGGTGGCGTCGGAATACCCACAGCTTCCGATCCCGGTGTGGGATTGCCCGCCAACCCTTCTAAGCGCCCATTGAGTAACTCTCGATAGGTTTTCCCCTCAACATAGTCTTGTGCCAAGAACAACCGTCCATCCTGCTCAAAGGTGGCTCTAAATTCGGGGACTTGAGGGTGTTTAATTTGATAGAGGGTGGTTGCCTCCCGTTGAAAGAGTTCTTTGGACTTCTCCAACGTATAGGCTTCCATCTGAGGCGGAATTAATTCTTTGAGGACACAGAGTTCTTTAAACCGATTCAGGTCTTCCGCCAGGTAAGTGCGACCGAATCCCCCTTGACCCAGAACCCGGATCAAGTGGTAACGGGCTTGCAGAATAGTTCCAGAGGCGATCGGTTGTTCCATGAGCTTGTGAATTGGAGTTTAGGCGAAAACAGGATGGTGATTTCCTCGTCTACAACTATAAATTTTATGAGAAGAAGGTCACTTCCTGGCATTTATTACATTTATTTTATGTGACGTACCTAGGCTAAGCTATCTCTAGGGTTAGTCCCTTTCTCCCGATTGTGGGCATTTGGCTAAGCTGTCATGCATTTAAATGGGGTATTAGCTCACGAGTTTATAAAAAAAGAAATAATTATTCAGCCTGTTGGGATGAGTTTGATTAATAATTGGATATTTCAGTCAATTCGATGGAAAAACTACTGCGTCAAATGGATGAAATGAACAACTTAGGCAGCATCCCAAAGCAGCAAATCTAAAACCAGTGGTATCTTTGGGCTTGGGGGCAAGGATTACGATTGCCCGATTTGTCAATTTATGAGAAATAGTAGAACGATAGAGAACAGCAAATGTTAAGATTGCCTTGAAATGAGCTTCGAGGGTCTGCTGTGAGCCGTTCTGCAACGTTAACGCTTCAGCCTACGCTGCCGCTAATCGCGGATAATAATCGTCTCCGACTGTTTTCAGGGTCTGCCAATGTGCCACTGGCACAAGAGGTTGCTCGCTATTTGGGCATGGACATCGGACCAATGGTTCGCAAACGATTTGCGGATGGCGAGTTATACATCCAAATTCAAGAATCCATCCGTGGGTGCGACGTTTACCTAATTCAGCCCAGTTGCCATCCGGTAAACGACAACCTGATGGAGTTGCTGATTATGATTGACGCCTGTCGGCGAGCATCCGCACGGCAGATTACTGCTGTTATTCCATATTATGGTTATGCTAGAGCCGATCGCAAAACCGCAGGACGGGAGTCAATTACCGCTAAATTAGTGGCAAATTTGATTACTGAGGCGGGCGCGAATCGGGTGTTAGCTATGGATTTACACTCTGCCCAAATCCAAGGGTATTTCGATATTCCCTTCGATCATGTCTACGGTTCTCCAGTAACCTTGGACTATCTGGCAAGCAAGCAATTACCTGATCTGGTGGTTGTTTCCCCCGACGTAGGTGGGGTAGCGAGAGCCAGGGCTTTTGCCAAAAAGCTCAATGATGCGCCCTTAGCGATTATTGACAAGCGACGGCAAGCGCATAATGTCGCAGAAGTCATGAATGTGATTGGAGATGTCAACGGCAAAACGGCTGTTTTGGTAGACGACATGATTGACACGGCGGGGACAATTGCTGCAGGTGCCAAAATTCTGCGTCAAGAGGGAGCGCGGCAAGTGTATGCTTGTGCTACTCACGCGGTCTTTTCGCCACCTGCGATTGAACGCCTCTCTAGTGGAATCTTTGAGGAAGTGATTGTCACTAATACAATTCCAATTGCCCAAGACAATTACTTTAAGCAGCTTACAGTGCTTTCAGTCGCCAACTTGCTGGGAGAAACCATCTGGCGCATTCATGAAGATAGTTCAGTAAGCAGCATGTTTAGTTAACCCCATTCAGTAGGGGTTTGGTAACCAAACCCCTAAGGCGTGGTGAGCAGAGGATGTCACCGCGCTCTTCCGTTATCCTGAGACTCGTAAAACAGAGATTCTTGACGGCTTTTTACGGGCCAATCTTCATTCTCACCGCCGATGATCAGCCGTTCGATGTGAACATATTCTTGAGACAGTTGCTTCAGGGAATTGATCAGAACATCGAGTGCGATCGCATCTGATGTACCTAAATCAAACCAGCAGCGTCCCCAGGTTCCCTGATAATCAAAGTCTCCTTGATTATGCATCAGTGCCATGAGGGTGCTGTCTGTTTCTCGGTCATCATACTCCATATAGCTTATATCCACACCTGTCTCCTGCACTTGGAGATTTTCCGCATCAAATCCTCCCAATTTTCCCAGGTAAAACCATGAATTGAATAACTCTTCAATATAATCTTTTTCCATGGGGGAAGGAACTGTGGCAAACTCTAGCCAGATCCACAAATCGAATGGGTTATACTCGCGAAACTCTACCCGCATAGGTCATCAATCATCAGTTATCTAGAAATTTGACAAGGTTAAGCTGAAACAGGGAATCGGAATCAAGACTGCTTCCCCAGCTTCCCCAACAGTAACGGAGAGGGTGGGATTCGAACCCACGGACTCTTTCGAGTCACTCGATTTCAAGTCGAGCGCATTCGACCACTCTGCCACCTCTCCAGGCTTATCTATCATACCAAGCCTAAGCGTTCATGGCGACTGTCTAGAAACAAATTGTCCGCCAACGGGTTGAGGGCGCCGATAGAGAAACTCTTCTAGCACTACAGAATAGTCATTTCCCACCCAAACCAGAGAAATTGAAGCCACCACACCCTCTTTCAGATACACCAGGGAAAAATTTCGCAGTCGGTCTGTTTCCGTTTTCACAATTCGGGGTACACTGGCTGAATTGAGATACACCGTTCCCTGTGAACTGGTGGTGACAATAGTTCGCAATCGCTTGGTTGTGTGGCGTAATCGGTGATGCATGTGACCGAATGTGACCAAGGAGATCTGTTTTCCCAGCGCCTGAGTTTGTGCGATCGCGGCTTCAAAATCCGGGTCCCCATGATCACCGCCCAAGGGATGCCAATCCCTACCACAAGGCGATTCGGCTTCCTCGCCTAACCCCGTTGGTCCATTATGACCCAAAAACAGAATCCTGTTGTATTCTGTCGCTTTGGCGGCGGCGACTATTCGTTCAACAGACTCCTCAAAACTGTTTACCCCATACCAATCTCGATAGAAATCCTGATTTTTCCATGCTGATCCCCCCCAACTAAACGGACGAGCCCCGACTACCGAAAGCTGAAGATCACGAAAGTCCAAATATCCGTAACCAACATGGGCATCTCCGAGCGCCTCTAACTGATCTTGTAACCAATTTTCCTGTTGACGGTTGTATGGACATTTTGTCTGTCCCCAAGCTGATGCGGTATACCAAGCATCGTGATTTCCCAGAATCACGGCTTTGGGCAGATCAACCGCAGCAACTCGCTCAACCACACCCACCGACTCATTGCCAAAATCCCCGACAAACAGCACCAAGTCAACACCCAACCGTTGGAGTGCGATCGCGTCTTGTGCTTCCCATTGATCGTGAACATCACCAACGACGGCTATTTTAATAGATGGCTGATTATGACTGGTCATATTCATGGTTTCTTAATTATTCCCCCCTTCCAGCATAAAAAAAGCCGCACTCGTTGGCTTAATCACGAAACACCGATGGAGGCTGATCTGGGCGAACAGCTAGGGAAATACACAAATCGTGTCCACTTTTTTAATCTGCTCGCCCTCTACTCTAAGCTCTTTTACGCCATAGCACCGAAGTGACACCCAACATCCCCATCCCTAAGACTCCTGCAACTGTACCTGGCTCTGGTACTGAAACGGGATCATAAAATCCTTCTATTTTCAAGCCCACTAGCGAACGAGCATTCGCTTGGTTAGGATTAGGAGAACCCAGTAGCCAACTCATATTGGCAATACCTGAAAGCGATGTAATTGAGGTATCACTAGCAAAATAGTTTTTCGTGATAGTGGTGTTACCCTCACCTGGGGGGGCAATAGCGGAACTGAACACTGGATTGACAGCGATTCCATTAACCTGGTTGACTTCCAGAAACATTTTAGTCTCAGGATCGACTTTACCCGATGCCGTTGTTGCTCTTGTCCAGAGGTAAAAGCCATTAAAAGACTTAGCAGGTGGGTTCTCTTGGTTAAAGGCAATGGTTCGCCCACCGAGGCTAAAGGAAACGGTATTCCCATCCCACGTTAACATCCATGGCACTTCTTGACCATTTTGCCAATTCCAGTTCAACTGCTCAACAGTTCTCAATCCATCATCTTCTTTGGTGGCAAACTCCCAGTCGGCAAAGCCTTTAGCACCCGCTCTTCCTTCCACCGTCCAGTTCAAGTTAGTCCAGTTTGGGGGGGGAATATCACCCTCGCCTACAAAGGTTAAATTAATCGCCGCAGCAGGTTGAGATAACATGCCAAAACCGAGGACAGAGGCTCCCACCGCCAATGTTGTGGTGACTAGCTTGTTTTGTATCGTATTCATCGAAACTCCTTTGGGTCCCAAACCCTGTCTTTATAAGAAAGCTTTACAATTAAATGCTGGTTTTTAAATGGAGATAATCCCAGGAACCAGCAAACCCTGTAATAAGTCCCTTCGCCCACCCAGTCCAAGATGTCTTGGCATTACCCAACGCCTAACCAATTAGGCTTAGAGGCTAGTCCGAACTAGGGAAGTATTC